>JAEZCV010000051.1 GCA_023429985.1 Bacteroidota bacterium
GCATAATATAAGGGCCAGATTCGTAAGGCGCGCCTGATATAGAATTTTTTATAACTAATGGTTCCTTTACCATCTTTTTCAACAAACAGAAGAAAGCTGATAAGGAAACCGCTAAGAACAAAAAATAAGTTTACACCTATTCTGCCTGCATCTTCAAGTATATGGTTAACAAAACTAAATCCAGGTGAATAATCCTCCTTAAAGTAAAAAGCATGATGCAATAAAACGAGGAATGCAGCAATGAACCTTATACCATCTAGATTTTTAAAATAAACTTTCATTGAATACGAAAAAGGCTTCTATTTTGCACAAACTATAAAATTCCCGGCAAAATGACAATCAATAGGCGGGGTTTTCAACCAGGGGGTTTTTGAATATCGGTAAATATTAAAAGAATAAAACTTTTGCTATAAAGAAAATGAAAATAGACAGCACAAAAACTGTGACGATAATTTCCAGAATTTCATTATTAGAAAATTTTTTTCTTTCTTCCATTTTATATTATTGGCCGGTTAGCAATTCATATCCTTTATAGATTTCTTCAACAGAATTTTCCCAGGTATGAGAAAATGCAAATTTCTTTCTTTCCTCAGGGATTTGTGAATTTTCTTCCTGCAATGCTTTTTCAATGGCCAGAACAAATTCATTGCTGTTGTTGCAAAGGTAAACATAGGATTTAAAGAGCTCCATAAAAGGCGTATGCGTTGCCACTACAGGTTTTCCCATTGCAAGGTACTCGTCGATCTTCCTGGGATAGTTGCCCAAGGTTGCCTGATTTACAAGTTGTGGGTTTATGCAAACATCAAAATAATTAATATAATTTGGAAGGTCTTCAGGAGGCTTTGCGCCAGTAAATAAAACATTGGGTAACTGGTGCAGTTCACTTAACTGGAAAGTTGAATCTTGCGGACCAACCAATACAATATTCCAGTCTGGTCTTTTTTTAGCAATATCTATTAATAACGGAATGTTTAACCTAAAGCCAACAAGCGCTCCAACATAACCAATTATTGGGCCTTGCAGTTCTTTTAAATCTGCCGGAATGTTATACTGTATTCCAGGATGAAAGTTAGAGAAGTCGCAACCCTGGCCAATATAAAATGAATTGGGGTTAAATTTTCTTGCATAATCTGCCAAGTAGGGTGAATTGGCTGTTACCATGTTTACTTTTGAAATGATCTCTTTCTCCATGGTTGCTCCATGTTTTTTGAAATAGGGCTGGTCTACTAAATAATCCCGGATATAGTAAATGGAAAATTCTGATGAAACTAATTCTGGAAGGTATAATGCTCGAAAAAAATCATTATCAATAAATAATACAGGCTTAAAGAACCTTAGGCGAACTACTGCATCATTGATGGCATTAGCAATTCTGATATTGTTTCTTTTATTAAAATATCTGAAAAATGGCCGGGGCATCCAATTCACGGATTCGAGGATTACCCTGGGATTTAAAACCCAGAGGTTTTCTTTTTCTTCTTTTATATCTTTTGTGGTGCCTTTCAGGCTTGCGCGACGGGCCTGAATTTTTTTATCATTTCGCTGTCGATAATTACTAATTCGGTCTAATGATCTATTTACATAAAGAACACGGTTATTTTTTGAAAATTCCAGTGCAATATTTTTACAATTGCTTCCAATTTCAATATCCCATGGTTGTAATCCTACTACAATAATATCCCTATTTAGCATATTTAGTTTTGAGCTTAAATAAACCTGACTTTAATAAATTAAAGTAATCGGCATATAAAGTAAAAATATATTTAACAACATTAAAAAAACTAACATTGATTGTTTTAAACAAAACAAAATAAGTAGTTAGGAAAAGAAGAAAATATGAAAACAGTGTGCCGTAAGCAGCACCTGGAAGACCCCATATTCTGATACTTAGAATGTTCATTGCAATATTGATAATGGCAAAAATCAGAAGAACAGTAAAATTGATCTTTGGCCGGCCTGTATCATCCATAATATTTCCAAACTGCCTGATGAAAGGTAAAAACATTCCGTACAAAATTATTACCTGCAGTATTCCACTTGCCGAAACATACTGCTCACCAGCTATTACAAGTAAAATAGTTTTTGGGAAAAGCAGGACAAAAATAACTACAGGAATTGTAAATGTTAAGGTGGCCGCAACAGTTTTTTCATACAAGACTTTAATATGATCCAGGTTTTTTGATTTCATGATTTGAGCCGCTTTGGGAAACATGATATCACCGAGAACCTGTGAAGGCATGTCTGCAAAGTTTGTAATTCGGGTACAGGAACTATAAAATGCAGAAGCAGCCGCTGAAATGTAAGAGGCAGTTAAAAAGCTATCTGTGTTTCTGAATACGAGGGAACAGATATTATTACCCCAAATGAACTTACCGTAATGGATAAATTTCATGAACATAGATTTTTCCCATTTTCCACTGAAGAAATCCATTCGCTCTATCAACAAATAGCCAATTATTGTTCCTATTAAAGCGCAAACAGCAAATGCCAGGGAAAGAACCGGAAGTGTAATGTCGTAATCAACCAAATAGCTGATGATAACATACAGACAGAATAAGCCGTTCCTTAAAAAATACATCCAAAATATAGTTCTGAAATCCATTACAGCGGTGCTTTTGATCTCAATCATGGAAAAAGGGATCAGTATCAGCAATGTGAGACAATAGTATTTCAGAACGAGGGACAGCCCAGGGGCATTTAATATTTCCTGGAAGAAGAATCCTAAAGCTGCTAAGATTACTATTATAAAAGCTGTAAACGAAATGTTGGTAAGTAATGCTGCAAAATTGATTTGTTTTTTCTTGCTTTCATCTTCAGAATTAATGAAAAGAATGAAGCCATTTCGTATTAAGGCATTTCTCGATGTTTCAATGATTCCTGAAATAATTAAAAACAAACCCCACACACCAAGATCCTGGGGAATAAATATGCGCGCAAGAAGCATAAAACTTCCCAGCCCAAAAAGCAGTACAGCAATTTTCTGAAACATGGCATATTTACCTGAGTGTATCCAATATTTATACTTTCCTGACATGTATAGTTTTAACCTTACCTGGTTTTTCGAGGGAGAAAAGATACCAAAGATTCAAACGGTTGGCAAGTTTGAAAGCTACGATAGGAATGAGAATGCCAAGAAGAAGACTGCCTGGCAATAAAAGAATCAGGTTATCTGTTCCCAAAATCCTGACACAAAAAGCTCTAAAAGCTGCGATTACATAAAGATGTAGTATATAGATGTATAAAGAATGTTTACCAATGACCACAAGCCAGTTGGCAACATGTGCATTTTGAAGTATCCTGCAAATACAATAAAAGAACAGGAATGCAATAAAAATTATTATTACAAAAGGAAGAGCATAAATAATCGGTTCCTCCCTGAAATGAAACCAGAAATATTGTCCTGTGATGAATAATGGAGTTACAGTTATCAGCATCAGCAGAAAGAAACGGTTGTTTTTATTTTCAAGCTGATAAAGGTATTTTGGAATATATGCTCCTGCAAGCAGAAAAATATAATGATAAAATGGATCAGACAATAAGCTAAAGTCTTTTAATAAAAAAGAACAATAATGTAAAGCAATGGCAAGAATAAAATGAAGAATCGGATGGGTTTTAAAAAATTTCCAAAGCAAAAGAAACATAGCCGATGTGTTGAATAATGCCAGCAAATACCACATATGATCTATTTCTCTTGGCTGGGTAATAATATATCGAAAGTCGGCAACTTCCCTTTCTGCATTCGTAAAATTTGAGAATACGATTTGAAAGGATATAAGAATAATAGTCCATAAAACATATGGGTGCAATAGCGTATATACTTTTCTTTGAAAAACCTGGCCTGAGCTGTATTTGTTTATGGATAAATACAGGAAACAACCTGAAAGAATAAAGAAAACCGGCATTCTAAAATTGAGCGTTGTCTCCTGAATATTAAAAACTAGTTCAGGGATCTCAATACCACTGTAGCCTAAACCAACAACTATGTGCCTGTAAAGAACCAATATTATGGCTATTCCTCTTGCGTAATCCACCCACAACATTCTTTTTCCGGAAGTTGTGGCTTGAACCTGACCTTTCATCATTACAAGAAAACATATTTAGCCAAGAAATCAAAGTTTTACATTGTGTGGTTCTACTTTGTTCAAAACTCCACCGATAAGTTTTTCCTTTAAATTATAAAGGAATTGAAGAGAAGCTTTATCGCCCATCTTAATTTCTGAGCTTGCAGAGAAAATAGCAATTACGCGGTCGGCATATTGAACCAGTTCCTTTGTATCAGTATAATCATTTAGCGGTGCCCCTTCCATAAATATAAAGTCGTAGGTCTTCAATAAATCTGGAAGATAATTAAGCAGATGATTTTTTGGTAGTATTTCTGAAGGGGTATAGTCCCCACCCTTACAACCTATCAGGTCAACGTTTTCAACATCTGTTTTTGAAATCAGGTGTTGATAATCGTTTAATTCAAGCGCTTTCCCATTTCCCGAAAATTGCTCTAATGTAGGAGATGCCTGGTTAGCTGCTGTAATATCATTGTTACAAAAATTGGTATCAAGGATCAAAACTTTTCTTTTACTTAAACTTAAACTATAGGCAAGGGCCTGAATAAGTGTGGTTTTTCCTTGTTGTGGTTCGGTACTTGTAAAAAGAAAAACTCTCTTGCCGGAACTTTCAATCTCATACCTGACCTTTCTGAGTAATTCTCTAAAGGAGTTATTTCGCTTTTCATCAATTTCATCAACCAAAATATGTTCAGATATTCTCCTGCTTTTTAATGGAATCTTATTGATTACCCCAAGAAGTTTTATTCCTGTTAATCTGGAGAATTGGGAAGGAGTTTTAATAGATTGGTCGAGGTACAATAAAAAGATAAATAAAATACTTGTGAGCAGAAATGTGGTTGAGCCTGAAAGTATAAGAATCATCAACCTTCCCGATTTTTCAGGCCGGGTGCTAGGTTGTCCAAACATGGTTTGCTTGAAATTGTTTCCCAGGCCCTGGGTCATGTTGGTAGCCAGGTTAAGTTTGTCTTTTACCGAAGTGTATTCTGCTGTAGCAATTTCAATATCCTTATCAAGTTGCTGAAGGGCACCATTATGTGAGGTTTGTCCTATAGTGCCTTTTAACTGGTTGAGGCGGTTTTGGTAATAAGCGATTTTTACATTTGCAGATTTTAATTCACCGGCAACTATAATTTTCCTGTTTTTAAGTGTTTCAAGTTGAAATTCAGAACTAACAGATCCCGGATTAGTGGTTGGAGAAACAGCGGTTAAACTTTTCTGCATTCTTTCTTTCAGGTCATCGAGCCTTCTCTTCATCTCAGGATCATTTCCTCCCTTTGATATATATTCAGTATAAAGGTCGTTATACTGTTTGCGAAGGATCATGTACTCGTCGTTGCTTCCTTGTGAGGTGGTAGTTGTTCTGGTTGAACCTGATTCCAATTGACGAATTTGCGCTTCTATCTGTTGTAACTGGTAACTCAGGTTTTGACTAACGCCCTGTGTTTCGGCAAGTAAAGTTTCAAATTGATTAATCTGTGTCAGGTTACTTGTTTCAACATTTTGATCAATGATAGAAGAATCAGTTAGAAACTGGGACTTGATAGCTATCAGGTTATCCAATTCATCTTTTCTTTTTCTAACCATTGAATCTAAAGTAGAAATTGATTCGCTACTTCTTTCCCTTCGAAATGATTCAAAATACCTTTGGAAATTCAGAAAGAGATTGTTTACCAAAAATGCCGAGAGTTCGGGTTTTTCTGAAAGGGCAGTTATATTAATATAATCGGTTCTTTGGTAACGTGCTATGGCCAGCAGTCTTTTTAAAGATTCGATATCATATTGATACAATTCCAGATAACGTAAAAGCTTTCTTTCATATGCATCACTTGTATTGAGAAGTGCTAATGAATCTCTCTTTCTTGTAAATGCCTGTACCAATTCAGTCTTTGGAATATTTATAACATCAGGATTCTTTTTAGCTAATACCTGATTAGGTTTCCTGAAAGGATCGGCTTTTGTAAGATCATTTAATATAAGACTATAACTTAATAAGCTTAAAACTTTTGGTGAAGTAATATTTTCAATGGCATTATTGAATTTGACATCAATTTGGGAAATATTAAAATTGTCCTCAGTAAGTTTCATGTCCTCGCTTACTGTATATCCTGTTGAAATCTGGGCGAAAGATTTGAAAAGCCTTGGTTTATTTCTGGTAAGCAAAAAAGCAACTACCACTGCTAAAATTGAGCAGGAAACTATTATCCATTTTTTGCGGAATAGGATTTGGAAAATGTACTTTAACTCCATTACTTCTAATTAGGACAATATTACAAAAACATAAAACAGAAAAAAAGTCTGGCCTAAGCCAGACTTCGATCTTACCTGTTTTTAACAACTTTAAAACTTATTGGAGGTGTAAGATGATCGGATCCCTGGACCCTGATCAGATACATACCTGGTTGAATTGCTTTATTTGAAAGATTCAGTTTATAATTCCACTGGCCTTTATTAACCGATCCAGTTTTGGTTGCCATAATTATTCTGCCTTGAGCATCCATTACATGAATAGTTAAGTATTCCTGGCTGTTTTCAAATTTTGCAGAAAGAGTAACCTGGTCCACGAAAGGATTCGGGAATACACCTGTGTTGGTAATCATTTGTGGAACTTCTTGTGAAGGCATGCGTTTTTCTGTCATCGTAACAACAGGATCGCCGCCGCCTTGGGTTGAACCGGAACCACCAGAACCGCCATTTTCTTCAGCAGGAGCCTGGTAGGCATGCACCACCATAGCACCGATATATGCAAACTGGGATACCGGGCCAAGGGAAACCCTGATAAATACTTCACCATTATCATCGGCCCTTATGTTATCAATTTGCGCAGTTCTGTTAACATTATTTAAACATTCAAGTGAAGCAGTTTTGCCATTGATAGTATAAACAGTAACCCTGTTTCCGCTGGTACCTTCACGGCTACCAAAGAATACAAATGAATAGGCCATTGATTGACTTAACCCACTAAGTTTTAATTCGGCATAACCTTCTCCCGGATCTAACCACCATGTGCTTCTAATCACATTATCAGGGAAAACACCACTGTTGTTTCCAGTATTCACTCCAAATGGATTATCTCCGCTGAAGTTTTTGGTAATTTCCATGTTGATGCCGGTTGGATTATTCTGATCATTTAAGAAGTTAGAATAAACCGAACCATACATCGGAACATTGTTCGTATTGTTCCATGGAGCAGCTGCAGGATTTTCTCGGTTAAAATTCACATACAATGAATACGAGAATGTTGATGAGGAAGCTACATTGCTATATGAAGAGAATACAACAACTTTCTTCGCGCGAACTTTATAGTGGTAAACAGTGTTTGCAACCAGTCCCTGATCCAGGAATGTTGTAACATTAGCACCTGTTGTTGTGATCAGTGAGTAAGGTCCAGCAGCGTTCAAAGACCTGTATACCTGGAATCCATCCTCATTATTGGACTTGTCATTCCATTCAAGTTGTATGGTTGTTTTGCTTTTTGCGACAGCTGTTAGATTTGCCGGAGCTAAAGGAATGCCATTGTCAATATAAGACTGAATTACTAGTGCATTAATATAGGCGAATGAAGAATTGCCGGCTTTTTGAGCGGTAAATTCTATTACTCCGTTGGCATCTGCCGTCAATCCATTGATCTGAGCAGTTGTAGTATAGTTGTTTCCAGCATTGAGAGTTACGGAAGTTCCATTTGCAGTATAAATGGTATTTCTGGTGTCATTAGCAATACGGCTTGCAAAGAATACAAGGTTATATTTTGTGTTTCCACCAGAAGTTAAACCAGAGATCCTAATGCGCTTGGTATTTGAAGTGCTTTCAAAATAAGCAGTCTTCATAACGTTATCGGGGAATACACCTGTATTATTTCCTGTTGTGGCTCCAACATCATTGGCACCCTGCCATCCATCAACAAGAGTGATACTTGCAGCTGTAGTATTTCCATTATCATCTTTCAAATTGGTGATAGACCTTCCTGCTAATGGAAGTGTATTGAAACTATTCCAAGGCTCATCAACCGGCAGAACTACCTGATTAAAGTTGACATACATAGATGTGATATCCTTATCTGAAACAATGATCTTGAAGGTTACCGAGTTTTCTGCACCCTTATCATCCTTAGCTACAACTACAACATCATTGAATGTTCCCATTGTTGAACCTGGGGCAATATTAATTGTACCAGTTCCATTTCCATTGTCAATGAATGAAGCAAAAGATGGAAGTCCTGTTACAGTAAGAGTAACTACATCGGCAGCATCATCAGTTGCTACCACATTCACATTTACAACCTGAGTTGTTTTCATTTTCACATCTGAAATTGTATTTAATACAGGGCTGGTGTTTGGCGTAATAACTGAAACTGTATCACTGAAAAGTGAATTTCCATAAGTATTTGTAGCTCTAACAGTGTAGTAATATGTGGTATTTCCTGCTACATTATTATTTACAAATTCCTGCAGATTTGCATTATTACCTCCTGGGTTCAGCAATGTGTATACTCCATGCAGAGCAGTTGAACGATATACCTCGTATGTATCTTCGTTATATGCTGCATCAACCCAGTTCAGGTAAATGGCTCCTGAATTAAATTCAGCACTCAAATCTCTAGGCCTAGCAGGTGCAGATCCATCATCAAAAATAGATTCTACAACCATTGCATTTAAATATGAGTAGGCAGATCCGGTTGCATTTTTAATAGTAAGCGTAAGTGTTCCATCACCGGCAGGAGACAGGTTGTTTACGGAGATAGTGTTTTGCGTATTATTTGCGGCATTCAATTCAACGCTGTTTCCGCCAATTGTATAAATGGTGGTCCGGTTATCGGTTGCAGCGCGACTTCCAAAGAATGTGAAGTTGTATTTATTTGAAGGATTCAAGCCAGAGATCAACAAGGATTGCTGATTTGAATTACTCCAGTATGCCGACCTGATAGCTTGCATTGGGTAAATTCCGGAAGTGGTATTTACTCCAAGAACATTTGTTCCGTTACCAACATTCTGCCATGAACTTGTAACTTTTAAAGACAAACCGCTATTGGCACCAGTTTCGTCAAGCAGGTTGCCAAACACATCATTCAGAACAGGTATCTTGTTAGTATTGTTCCATGGTGCAGGAGCCTGAAGACTTCCATCTGTAAAGTTTACATATATTTTCTTGTTAGGATTTACATCATTAACTGTTATATTAAATGATATAGTATCCGTTCCATTATTTCCATCTTCAACTTTTACATTCACTTTGTAGCTTCCATTATCTGCAAAGCCTGGGGCCAATTGCAGTTGAGCTGAATTATTATTAGTTGTAATGCTAATAAAATCAGGAAGATTATTGAAAGACCAGGATAAAACATCCCCGGCATTTTGATCGGTTGCTGAAAGATTTACATTAATTGCTTCCTGTTCATTTAAAGTAACATTATTAACAGCATTAATAACAGGAACATAGTTATCATTTACTGTCAGGTTGAAAGACACAGCATGCTCGCCACCATTTTGATCGGTAACAGTTACTGTGATATCATTGTAAACACCAAGAACTGCATTAGTAATGTTTATAGTACCTAAGCCGTTTCCGGTTGATACAAAGTTTGCAAAACCTGGCAAACCTGTTACAGAAATATTTAAAACTTCAGGATCAGCATCAACAGCCTGAACATTTAGTTGCAGGTTGGTGCCAAACCTCATGAACTGGTTGTCGATTGCTGTTATAACAGGAATATTATTTCTTGTTTTAGCGCTGTCTTCATTGCTGTACCCTGAAAAACCCCCTATGTTTTTCGATCTTATCTTGTAATAATAGATGGCATTAGAGAACAAAGATGAATCGGTGTAAGAAGTAATGTTGGCATTTAATGATGCTAAGAAAACATAAGTAGAGTTATTGTTGCTGGAACGATATAACTCATATCCTGTTTCATTAGCTACATTACTCCAGGTGATTTCAACTTTGGAATTTGACACAGCTGTCGCAAGCAGGTTGTCTGGTGCGGCAGGTGCAACGGGAAGGGCGTGTGTTGTTGCATAAGAATTGCCCAGAACATTATTCATTAAAGCTGTGATAGCAGAGGCATTCAGTGCTTCGTCATATATTCCGAAATCATCAATTCGGCCATTAAACCTTCCCCTTGAACTACCAAAAGCATTCGCACCATCGGCATATCCAATTAAAGAGGCGCTTGTTGTAGTGGTTGTTGCAGTAAATCCAAGATTATTATTAGCTGCAACTTCCACACCATTCAAAAATAGTTTTAGAGTATTTCCATTATATACGACAGCCACATGGTTCCAATCTGTTGAGGTATAAGGGATGAAGAAATTTCTCCTTGTGTTATTACTTGCAACACCAACATATAAACGATTGCCATCCAATCTAACTGCAAGGCCATCGTCACTTCCTCCAATATCAAATAAAAAGCGATTGCTGGTGTTTGAATTGGACTTCATCCAGAACGCAACTGTTTTTTTGTTGTAAACTCCCCGTAAATAATCGTTGGCAGAAGTTGAAATGGTAAGCTCCTGATTACCACCATTAAAGCTTAGGGAATGACTTCCTTCCATTTTATCGGTAGCATCAAAACCTGGATTATTTGCTGGAGAAACAACCCTGTTATATCCGCTTGCATCACTGTAATTTCCATTGAACTTCCAGTTAGCCTGGGTAATTTCTGTACTGGATACCAGTTGAGATTCTCCATACTGATTCACAGCCCTGATTTTGTAATAATAAGTTGTACTTGCATCAAGGGTGCTGTCAATGTATGAAGTAGCATTTGCAGGAGCTATTCCTACTGTAGTAAAGTTATTACTAATGTCGGTTGACCTCCAAATTTCAAATCCAGCTTCATTATTACTATTGTCAGTCCAGTTAAGATCAATTCTTTTAAATGAAAAAGCATTTGCAATTAATGATGATGGATCCGCAGGAGCCTGACCATTGACAACCGGAGGTTCAGAAAATGCTGAATTGGGAATTGGAACAAAATTGGACGTTCCCGGCAATCTCCATGATATACTCATTTCAGCTCCTCCACCTTGTTCATAAAAGGTAGCTGCAAATGGATATACGCCTGGTTGCAGTTCAATATTTGATGAAGTTGCATCTTGCGGGCCATGCAAACCATCATTATTTACAGTTGATGGTCCAGAAAAGCTATACGGGGATCCTGTTCCGTTCAATGGTCCGATGTACAAGCGGCTTCCATCATCTGAGCGTGTTCTAAACTGGTACGACCCTTGACTTGGAATAACTATGTAACCTTCCCATAAGTAAGCAAAATTGTCTTCTTGTGTACGGGAACTCAAACTTACATTAGGCTCATTTTTAATAAAAACGGGAGTAAGTGTATTAAAATCAGGCAGATTGTTCCAAGTACCTGAAAAAGTATAATACTTAACGTTTAATCCAGTTAACAACGGCTGACCTGAAACCTGGTTACTGAAAGGTGATAAGTTGCCAGCTAAATCTCTTGCCTTTACAGTAAAGGTATAGTTTTGAGCATGCTGCAGGTTAAATATGGTGTAATTGGTTTGAGTTGTAACATACGACTTGATACCATTTACAAATACTTCATATTTTTCTACACCTACGTCATCTGTAGCTGCATTCCAGGTTAATGAAATTGAACTTTTTGTTGACCCTGTAATTGTAAGATTAGTAGGTGCTAATGGAGGTTGAGTATCCGAAGCGGTAGTTCCAGAAGCTTCATTCGAAGCATTAGCTGCACTGAAGTTATTAACTGCCCGTACTTTATAAAAATACTCTGTTCCTGCATTCAGGTCTGTTACAGTATGGTTGAGTACATCTGCATTTTTAATTGCTACTAATGTAAATGGACCACCAGCCTGAGTTGCCTGGTAAATCTCAAAATTCGTTTCATTAAAAGTGGGAGACGGGTTATCGCTCCAGTCAAGTCTTAATGATGTTTTTGATATGGTACTGACAGCAAGATTAATTGCCGCATCAGGTTTATTAGGACCGTTTGCATTTATTACAGTAAAGGGAACAGAATATTCACTTGCACAACCAAATTGTTCACTTACTCTAACTCTGTAATCGCCGGGAACTGTAACATTGAGCGTGTTGGAGGTTCCTAAAGTAGTGCCACTGCCAATCCTCTGCCATAAATAACTGGAATAACCTTCCGGAACCTGTATTGTTACACCATTATTGCCATCCAAAGCAGGTATTACCTTACTCATTAAACCTGAAACAGAAATTTGTGGAGGAACGGTAGCTTCTTTAATTTTTATAACTACTGGTATAGGTGACCATTCCGACCATGTACTTCCTCTCCTGATCCGACACTCATAGGTACCAACAGTGGTTACATTAATTTGATGGGAGTTGCCACCATAAGGTTGGTTGTTTCTCTTCCATTCATAACCATCAAATCCGGCTGTTACTCCTAAAGTAATATTTATCGGGTCTCCGGGGCAAAATTCGGTTCTGCCACCAAGTGCCCAAGGGTTGGCTTTATGTTGCCGGCTCAAAAAAGGAAAATAATCAGCTTCTGCCCAGGCAGAATTCCAGCATCCATGACCTTGGGTAGGATATTCTTTATATCTGTAATTTCCTCCAGCATTCAAAATTACACCACCAACATACTGGCTGCTTCCAGGTGTAGGATTATTATCCAAACCACCCTGAAAATGCCACATGGGTATGTACTTCAAGGTATTAGCCTGATTCGCAAATCCAACAGAAACTGCACTGATTGGCAGGGATCCTGCTACAAGTTTGGGATTATTTATAGTATACTCCCAAACAGAAGAACCACCGGCAGAAAGACCATTAACCAGAATTCGGTTAATATCTGCCTTAACCTGTGGTACCATGTAGTTCTGAATAATTTCATTAACTACGGAATAATAAGAAGAGCCAAAAGACCCGGAAGGGGTCGAGCTCTGAATATATAAAAGAAAACCATCAAATTCCCCGTTATCAACAGCGTTTCGATGTCTTTCTCCTCCATGATAAAGTTGAAATTCATTGTCATAAATTGTTCCTCTTTCCCCTATCCCATGAAAAAATACGAAAACAGGGTAGGTTTTACCATCTGCCACGCCATGCTGGTAAGTTTTGGGGAACTTAAGACGGAAAGCAACATTTTTGTAAAAATAGGCCTTAAAGGAAGATGTATTCCAGTTTAACCTATTGGTTTTCACCCATTTAGCCATGGTGCCAAAGGGTGGGGTAGCTGGCGGATTAGCCGGACTGTAAACCACGATGGGGTCATTAGGATCCAATACGCCGGCCTGGGATTTTACATCCGTCGTCCAAAATAATGAACTAACTACCATCAATAAGCATAATAGCTTGGTACAAGTTTTCATAACGTGCTTAAAGTTTAAATTGAGAGAAGAGTTTAAGTTTATAACCTGATTTGAAATATTAATCAACAGGGTATTTTCTTGTAGGAATGGACAAGACCAACCAGTAAACTGGTGTGAGAATTTCAACGGATTTAAGGAGAAGAGGGTTTAAATCAAGGAGATTAGTATATCTCTAATTCGAGAACAGAGTGCAAGCTAAATAGATTTTTTATCACCTGCAAATTTTATGAAAAAAAAATAGAATAAGTTCTGTAATCTATCTTTTCCCGTGTAAGTACCTTCCAATAACTGTAAATCGCACCAGGTAATGATAAGTAACCATACAAAAAATAAAGGTGAGAACCAAAATTAAAGGAAATCTTAATTGTGGTGGGATACTTGAATCAAGAAAAATTAATTGCAGGAATGCAACAACTCCCATATGAACCAGGTAAACCCAATAAGCCGAATCGGAAAAATACCTCCATCTTACACTTCCCGAAGCTGCAAATTTTATAAATATTCCAGTTATGCCTCCTGTAAAGCAAACTGTTAGTATTGAATACGTTAATAAATATGGAAGAGATCCATTCGCGAAAACGTTATATGATAGCAAAATCATTAGTAAAAATCCTGTAATGGTTAACATTATACCATGCCTGCTAAGTGATGGAACGCTGTTTTTCTCTATTTGAAGGATCCAGCCTGCCAGGTAAAACAATCCATAATATAAAAAATGAAATGCTTTTGGCTTTAACCCTGTATATACCGGAGGTACTTCTGCTTTGCCTAAATAGATTATTACAAATACAAGTAATGATATTAAGAGAATATGAAATAGCGATATTCTAAGAAGCAGTGGTTTAAAAAAATAAATGAAAGAATTTCTGAAACCGGAAGGCAGGTAACTCGCTAACAATGATGCAACATAAAACATCAGCAGGTAGTATAAAAACCAAAGGTGTGCAATTCCGTCCCATTTAAACAGCATAATTAATGTTCTATTCATTGCATCACTTTCACTAATTCCCTGGAGGTAATGGTAACGGTAATAATGAAAAGGCATCATTGTAAGAGGAACCAGTATAATAATACCTGCAATAAATGGAATTAATATCCTGTCAACTCTTTGCTTTGTAAAATAATGCCTTCCAGATCGGGTTATTACCATTCGGCCAAAATAGCCTGCCACCAGGAAGAATAGAGGCATTCGGAAAGAATGGATAAAAGTATAAACACCATTTAGCCATGAAAACTGGGCAGATGGATCAGAAGGCCATCCCGATTCGGGATCAGTTTTATACGCAATGGTTGCATGAAGCACAACACCCAGCCACATGGCAATTGTTCTTAATGCATCAAATCCATTGATCCTTTCTGAATTGCTGATTTGGAGCTTGACCTTCAATGCTAGATTCTTTATTAGGCGGTTTAAATTTTCTTTCCGTGAATGAATGCGCTCATTTCAAATCTTTAAATTTCACAAGTTTTCCATTCGACCCACGTATTATTTGTTCACTATCCTTATAAAAGGGGGAAGCAATACTTCTGGTGCTGTCGTGATTTTTTATCCTAATGCCCGACAAATCCAATAGAGTATGAAATACATTGCTTCCCGAACTAATTGGCCGATCTTTGTTTGATTTTAAAATATTAAATTTTTCGGGGTAGTTTTTCAAAAAACGATCCGACGTCCAGATGAACAATGGAATTCTTGCTGTAAATGGCTGTGGATCATATCCGTGAAAATACAAAGGGTTTTCTTTATTATCACCAAGGTTCTCACCGTGATCTGAAACATAGGTTATAGAAGCTTCGGCACCAGTTGAATTGACAAGGTTAATTATTTGATCGATAATATAATCGGTAAACAAGATGGAATTATCATATTCATTGTTCATGATTTCTTTTGGGGGATAACCCATCATCATACGATTTTTATCAGAAACTGGTTTGAACTTTGTAAATTTTTCCGGGTACCTAAGAATATATCGCCAATGACTTCCTATCATATGCACTACCATGAAAATGTCTGAAGTTTCTGCACGAAGAATGCTGTCGATCATTGGGATGAGTGCCGAATCAGTATTCCCACTAAAATTGTTTTCGTTAGAACCCCACCCATTAAATAGTGTGGCATTTCCATCATTATAGTGCATACCAATATTACCTGTTAATCCATATTTTGACTGATTACTTACCCAGAATGATTTATATCCAGCTTCTGTATATGCTGCCAAAATGCTTTTTTCTTTTTTATGATCATCAAAATTGCTGGCATCTGCG
Source organism: Bacteroidota bacterium (assembly GCA_023429985.1). Taxonomy (GTDB): domain Bacteria; phylum Bacteroidota; class Bacteroidia; order Chitinophagales; family Chitinophagaceae; genus Flavisolibacter. The sequence continues at coordinate 15,650 of JAEZCV010000051.1, forward strand.
CGGGAAATAATTAGCGGAACAGCTATAGCCGTCATCGTTCCGGAAGTTGAAACGTTGCTGAACGTTAATAAGTTTTGTTGTTGAGCAAGCAAAGGAGAGGTCTCTCTTTCATAACCATTTATAGAAAATCGATCGTATCTTGCTGTTTCACCAATAAGTAAAACATGGATTTTTTGTATCCCTGAACTATCCGGCAATTGTCTGGATGCACCAAATGAAAAATTTGCTACATCTCTTTTATAATTCTCTACATTTTTCAATTCACGATTTAAATAACCAATGGCATCTCCAACTCTGAATGGATGATATGTTTTAAAAGTATTTTTTAAAATCTGAGTATAATATTCTGTTTTTGTAGTTCTGGTAAATGGTGTCAATAAAAATAGAGCAATTGCAATTAATGAAATCATACCCGCCCTTTTGAATGATAAGGTGCCGGGTAATTTTTTTGAGATCAGTACAAAAACTACAAAAAAAACTATGCATAATAAAATTAAAGGGATTAGTCTCCAGCCCATTAATTCTGTCACTTCGTGATAATTTGTATCTAAAATTAGTCCGAGCATTTCGGTATTTGGCTGGCTGTTGATCAAGAATACTGGCAGAAGAGCTATGGGAGTAAAAGCACTTATTAAAGCCAGAATATAATAATACACCCGCATGTTCCAGAAAAAAAGAACCGTGGGTATTGTTAGTAATAGTGGGGATATTATGAAGCCAATAAGAAGGTAATTAAAAACCTTATTTTTAAACAAATAAACTGCATCTGGCAAAAAAATCAACAGGTTTAAAACGAATAAAATTAAGGCAACAAATGCAATTTTTATAATGTTGGCTGTTAAACGTTGTTTTGAAAATATTTTTAAATTAGCCATACTATAGTTGTCTTTTAACTATGAATAGTTGAAATTGGTTTCGGAACTATGTTATTAAGTTGTGCCAGCGGCAAAAGATAAAAACAAATGAGCAAAGATGCAATATGTACAAGCATCTACAGCCTGTTGCGGCTCTTTTAGTTTCCCGGGGACTTTATATTTTTAGTAGTCCTATTGATTTTTTTTAAAAAAGCCCTTAGGTTTTCTTCCGCAAATTTTAATGCTACCGCTACAAATATTACAAAGCAAACAAATGCAACCAGGATTAGTAAACGAAATATGATATTATCAGTATTTAATAATTTAAGCATGAAGGGATGTCTCAGGAAGCCATTTACTGCAAATAAGTACATTGAAATTGAACTAATAAATAGTATAAAACCTGAAATTAAGGTGTTCCTTAAGAAACCCACTCTGGGTTTTAATTCCATATAAAGAAATAATATGATAACTGCTATTGATACCTGTGAAAAATGCCATAGAATTTTTGAGTAAAAGCCCAAAACAAAAACAAAACAAGAGCAAATAAAAATCAATGGGTGAATAGCAAAATTTTTCTTATGTCCAAAGTACAATCCAAGGGACACAATTGGAAGGTGGCCTAATATTGTTGTTTTTATGAACCATCCTTTTTCAATCAGTTGATCGTTCCAGGTTATTTCAATCGCTATGGTTATGAGTGAGAGCAAAGCAAATATTTCAATACCGTATTTCCGAAGCATTTTCAACATGAGAGGAAATAAAATATAAAATTGTACAATCATAGAATAGAACCACCATGGTCCGCATGGATTAAAACTTTGATTAGGAAAAAAATTAGAAGTAAGCGTGAGTCGCAAGAAACAATAAAAAAGGAATTCGCCTATTTTTTCCTCATTACCTGACATGATAGTTAAGAAAACCAATAGACAAACGGCAAGAAAAAAAGCTGGATAAAGTTTTGAAATGCGGTTCCAGACAAAATCAGCTGTATCAATCTTTGTATTTCTGGAGGATTGGTACAGGCCATAAGCGCTGAGAAAGATAAATACCTGCACACCCAGATGGCCAAAATAAGATAAAAGAAGTGGTATCGTTTCTAAAAGATTCCAGGAAATATGATTTGTTAAATACTGAAATCTTTCAAGTTTAAAATCAAACTCATTTTCGATGTTCCATGATGGAAAAACATGAAAAAAATTATGAAGAACGATCGTCAGAATGGCAAGGGCTTTAAGGATGTTTGTATCGGTTTTAGTTAATCCTTTTGCACTTCGAATGGTTTGGTTTGCGTCAAAGTTTTGAGTCATGATGTTTTAGCGGAAGCATGTCAACCTGCAGTATCAACCTTTAATTTTTTTCCCATACAGTAACAAACCCTCCCGTTAGTGAATAGGGTAATTTTTCGGCAATTAAACAGTCTAATTTTTGCAATGCTTTTATTCTTTTAGTAAGTAAAGAAAAGGGAAAAACATCCTCTATAAAATTCGTTTTGCCAAACCTAACAATTTTAAAATTGTTTTGCCTGGCCGTTTCTTCCAGAGAATGTTTAGTGAAAAACTGAATATGGGTCAGGTCATCAGCATCTGATTGCGCTGTCGTTCCTTTATAACCCAACAGGTTTTTTATACCTTTTAATGCCTTCCATAAAAAATTATTCTTTTTTTGAAGTGCTATAAACGGACGTGTTACAAGCAGTTCTCTGGGTCCTTTTCCATTTGGAACAGTTACTATTAATACACCATTTTCATGTAAAGATTGGTGCAGGGTTTTTAAAAGAGTTCCCGGATTTTGCAGATGCTCAAGTACCTCGCTGCAAATAACTGCATGATACCTGTTACCATCTGAAACAAGTTTTTCCGCACTTACTACCTCGAAGCGAACATTTTCATATTTGTTTAGGGATTTTGCTTTTTCTATGGTTTTCTCGCTGATATCAACGCCTTTTACTTTAAAGCCCTCCGCTCCTAAACTTCTGGAAATTACACCGTTTCCACAACCAACATCGAGTACTTCGGCACCCTGGGGG
>JAEZCV010000148.1 GCA_023429985.1 Bacteroidota bacterium
TGGGGAATGGTGAGTAGTGAGTAGTGAATGGTGAGTAGTGAATTTACTCCATTCACTACTCACCATTCACCATTCACTACAAAATTCCTTAGGTTTGTCCAAAGCCATCGCTGCCATTGAAGCTTTCCGTAATCATAGTCAACTATAATGTCCGGTATTTCCTGGAGCAATGCCTTTATTCGGTTCGCAAAGCTTCTGCAGGTTTAGAAATTGAAACTATTGTGGTGGATAATCATTCTTCCGATAATAGTCTCGACTACCTGCAACCAATTTTTCCCTGGGTAAAATTTATTTCCAATAGCCGGAATACCGGATTTGGAAAAGCATGTAATAAAGGTTTGGAATATGCACGCGGAGCGTTTATTCTTTTTCTAAACCCCGATACTATTGTTGCCGAGGACAGCTTTACAACCTGCCTGGATTTTTTTGAAAAACATCCGGATTGCGGAGCCCTGGGGGTGAAAATGATTGATGGTTCAGGAAGGTTTTTAAGAGAATCAAGGAGATCTTTTCCTTCCCCTTCCACTTCTTTATTTAAGTTATCCGGACTAGCCAGGATATTTCCTCACTCAAAGATCTTTGGAAGATACCACATGGGCCACCTCGATCCGTTTGTTAACCACGAGGCCGATGTATTGGCAGGTGCATATATGATGATAAGAAAATCGGTTCTGGATAAAACCGGTGGTTTTGACGAAAGCTTTTTTATGTATGGCGAGGATGTTGACCTGAGTTACAGGATTCAGCAGGCAGGATATAAAAACTTTTACCTGGCCGATACTACCATCATCCATTTTAAAGGCGAAAGCACGAAAAGAGGCAGCCTTAATTATGTGCGCATGTTTTACCAGGCCATGAGCCTGTTTGTAAAAAAACATTATGGTAGTGCACGTGCCGGATTTTTTACGGCAGCTATTCATGTTGCTATTTGGGCCCGGGCAGGCATTACAGCTTTTGGGAAATTTATCAGGTGGATAGGTTTGCCTGCTATAGATGCACTGCTTATACTGTTTTCATTCTGGTTGGTGAAAGAGTTATGGGTGCATTATGTAAGGCCAGACAGAATACTTCCCGGACAACTGCTGAATGTTTCCTTTCCTGCATTCACATTGGTTTACCTTACAGTGGCATATTATACAGGCTTGTACGACAGGTATTATAAATTAAAAAACCTGCTGCGCTCCACTTTTATTGCCACCCTTGTATTACTTGCCCTCTATGCTTTACTTCCGGAAACATTAAGGTTCTCCAGGGGCATTGTTGTTTTTGGAGCGCTTGGTGCTTTTGTATTAACGGGAATTTTCAGATGGTTGCTGGTGAAGGCATCAGTGCTGAAGCAGCCACCCGAGGATCTTAGTCGTCCTTATATATTGATAGCTGCATCGGAAGCTGAATATGAAGTGCTGGAAAAATTTCTTTCCGAAAGAGGAATGAATGATAAGATTATTGGAAGAGTTGCAGAACTAGGCAAAGAGCCCAATCAAATCCTAACACTTAACAACGTATCCCGTACAGCCGATGCGCTTGATGCCAGGGAAATTATTTTTTGTTCGGGGAAACTTACGAACAAAAAAATTATTGATGCGGTGCAACAGCTTGGCGGAAAAATCAAATGCAGGTTTCATGAAGCAGGAAGCAGCAGCATTGTTGGAAGTGATGCAAGCACCTCCAGCGGGGAAATTATGGCAGGAGAAAAGTACAATCTTGAACAGGCAGGCCACAGGCGCATAAAGCGACTATTGGATTTTTCTTCGGCCTTATTTTTTCTTGTAACATTCCCGGTAAATATATTCCTTGTAAAAAATATAAAAGGTTTTTTTACAAATTGCTGGAGCGTTCTTATGGGAAATAAAACATGGATAGGTTATTTTACAGAAGATAAAAAACTGCCACAATTGCGTAAAGCTGTTCTGGGAGGAAGCGGCTTCCCGGTAAAAAGGAAACAGGCTGCTCTTCCCGAAGAAGGCTTACACATGATCGACAGGTGGTATGCATTGAATTATGATGTAATGCAGGACATAAAAATTATTTTCAGTCGGTTCAGGTGGCTGGGCGGCAGTTAATTGATAAATTGAATACATGGCAAGGATCATTGATATAAAACTACCAAAAGCAATTGCTACTGCTTTGCGTTTGCCCGATAATGATCCAAAGAATCAACAACTGCGGGTATTAAAAAAATTGCTGAAACGTGCCAGGTTTACTTCTTTCGGACAGCATTATGATTTTGATAAAATATTAATGAGCCCGCAACCTGGTAAAGAGTTTCAACAAAAAGTTCCTGTACATGATTATAACAGGATTTACGAGGACTGGTGGAAGAAAACCCTGGAAGGAGTTCCCGATGTGGCATGGCCGGGGAAGATCAAATATTATGCATTGAGTTCCGGAACATCTGAATCTGCAAGTAAATATATTCCGGTTACGCGCGATATGCTGCGCAGCAACCGCGTAAATTATTTAAGACAGTTAATTTCTGTTTTTGGATACGAGCACCTTCCAAGGAATGCTGTTACCAAAGGATTTTTAATGTTAGGCGGCGCATCCGATCTGCAGAAAGGGGCAGCCGGTTGGTTTGCCGGTTACCTGAGTGGAATACTTGCCAAGAACAGGCCCTTCTGGTTCCAGACTTTTTATAAACCAGGAGGCAGGATTGCACGCATTAAAGACTGGAACGAAAAGTTGCACGAAATAGTAGAAAAAGCGCCCGACTGGGACATTGGTTATATTGTTGGTGTGCCGGCCTGGTGCCAGATGTGCATGGAAATGATAGTGGATCATTATAAAGTGAAAACCATTCATGAAATATGGCCTAACCTTGGATTTTTTGTTCATGGTGGCGTAGCCTTTGAACCATATAAAAAAGGTTTTGAGAGATTGCTGGGAAAACCAATTGTATATATAGAAAATTACCTGTCAAGCGAAGGATTTATAGGGTATAAGGATCGCGAGAATGCAAAAGGTATGCGCCTAATTTTGAACAACAACATCTTCATGGAATTTGTTCCTTTTGATGATAAGAATTTTGATGCAGATGGAAAGATGATCGACAATCCAGAAGCAAAAATGATTCACGAAGTTGAAGAAGGAAAGGAATATGCATTGCTCATGAGTACAAATGCAGGAGCATGGCGTTATTTGATTGGAGATACCTTAAGATTTGTTGACCTTGAAAGATATGAAGTAGTGATTACCGGGCGAACCAAGCATTTTTTAAGCCTGGTTGGCGAACACCTAAGTGTTGAAAATATGAACAGGGCCGTTCAGGTTGTTAGTGATGAATTGAATATTTCTATTCCGGAATTTACCGTGGTGGGATTTCCTTATGAAAATTTATTTGCACATAAATGGTTTGTTGCCTGCAACGATGATATTGATCCGGAAATTCTGATACAAAAGATTGATGCCGAACTTTGCAGGTTAAACGATGATTATGCTGTGGAAAGAACCAGTGCATTAAAAAATGTTTTTATAGAAAAACTGCCCGAATCAACTTTCCTTCAATTCATGGAAAGAAAAGGTAAACTGGGAAGCCAGCATAAATTTCCCAGGGTTTTGAAAGGAAAAATACTGGAAGAGTGGAATGGTTTTCTGCAGGAAAATAAAATATAGTGTTTGCACACAAGGCGGTCGGCCGGCATTATTATTTCCCAAGTTAAAGAGGTTTTATATTTTTATCCCCAAGGGATGATTGATTCACTAATAAAAGGATTAACGCTTGGTTTGCTGCTTGCAATTTCTGTGGGCCCAATAGTGTTTACTGTTATCAAGCAAAGCCTGAATAACGGAAGAGCAGGAGGAATGGCTTTTATCGCCGGTATCTCATTCAGCGACATCCTGCTTGTGTTACTTTCAAATTTATTTACAGGATTATTTGAAGCGCTAAACACCCATAAAAAAGTTCTAGCAATTGTTGCCAGTGTTTTCCTCATACTTATTGGTGTGTATTATTTGTTTTTTAAGAAAGCCAAAGAAAATACAGATGGGGAGCCCGAATTTGTTTTCAGAACCAGGGACTATGTGAAGATCTTTATTATGGGTTTCCTGATCAATCTTTTTAATCCGGGCATTATCATTTTCTGGCTTACTACTGCCACAACATTTATTGGTGAGTCTCTTCAGAACCGCGTGGTTATATTTTCAATGGCACTAGCTATAGCACTTGTTGCCGATATTGTAAAAGTGGTTCTCGCAGATAAGATCAGGAAGCGACTCACGTTAAAGAACATTCACCGCATCAACCAGGTTAATGGAGCTATTTTAATTGGCTTTGGTGTGGTAATTATTTTGTTGCAATGACGAAAAGCAAAACAAAAAATAAGAGAAGTTTTTGGGGAAGAGTAAAGCGGTTTTTTTTGATCTTATTCTTTTTCCAGCTTTTTTATATTGTTATTCTTAAGTGGATGGATCCGCCACTCACCATTACTCAGCTACATAGCTGGTTAAGAGGCGATGGATTGAAAAGAGATTATGTGGATGGTAATGAAATCTCCTATCATCTTAAACTTGCGGTAATTGCTTCGGAGGACCAGATATTTGGCGATCATGCAGGTTTTGACTGGAAGAGCATAGAAAAAGCCATTAAGTATAACGAAAAGAAACCGGGAAGAATGCGCGGCGGAAGTACCATCAGCCAGCAGGTGGCAAAAAATGTTTTTCTATGGCAGGGAAGGGATTATATTAGAAAGGGTTTGGAAATTTACTTCACTAAAATGATAGAATGGATCTGGGGTAAGGAAAGGATCATGGAGGTTTATCTAAATGTGATTGAAATGGGCAGGGGCATTTACGGGGCCGAAGCCGCATCTCAGCAATATTTTAATAAACCTGCCTCAAAGCTTACCCGCAATGAAGCGGCAAGCATAGCCGCCTGTCTCCCCAATCCTAAAAAATATACAGTGAAGCCGAAACATTCTTATATCAGCATAAGAACGCCACAGATTGTTCGGCAAATGCGCAACCTGGAAGGCGATAAGGAAATTAAGGCCATCATTCAACCTAAACCGCCTGCCTCCAAAAAATAATCAACTGCCTTAATGGCCTTCTCTGTTCTTTGCACTTCACTACCTGAAATTTCAAAAAAGCGGGCACCGTCATTTACCAGCAGGTCCTTATACATATTATATAAATTTTGCCGCACTCCGGGGTCGGGATATTCACGCATCGGATCTACTTCCCATGGAAGGTCGGTCTGGCACAAAAGGTAAAGATCATATTTGCGCTCCGCTATCCTGTCGATAATCCATTGGTGACATTTGCCAAAAGCTACTTCGCACCAAATCTTCATCACATAAAGATTGGTGTCTATAAAATACAAACTGTTGCCGGCATGTTGCACCAGGCGATCTTCCAGAACAATTTGCCCTTTTGCAATTTCAAGGAGGTCATCATAGTTATAATGAGTTCCGTTTTTTTCCAGGTATTCTCTGGCATATTCGGGGCACCATGTAGTTGAATAATGCTTTGCAAGCTGTTGGGTAAGGGTAGACTTACCCGTTGATTCCGGACCTATTACTACTATTTTTTTAACGTGCATGAACAGCCTTTTTTTTCCATTCCATTAATCCCGCAATGGCAAGCATGAGCAAAATAAAATAATATATGCTGCTCAATGCTAAACCTTTCATATAGTATAGGGGTATAGCTGCAATGTTGGTGACGATCCACCAGTACCAGCTTTCGAGTTTTTTCTTTGCAATCAGCCACATACCTGTAAAGGCAGCCGCAGATGCAAAGGCATCAAGTGCGGGAATGGTACTGGCATAAAATGCCTGTTTTACATATACCAGCAAAAAATAAATAGTAAAGTAAAAAGCTGTGAAAAAGACCAGTTGGCCCAACCATTGTCTGGAGGAGCTGCGCGTGATCTTTAATGAAGATTTATTTTTTTCATCCTTCCCGGCCCACAGAATCCATCCATATATACTAACGATTGTATAATACAGATTTACACCTGCTTCTCCATAAAGCGCTAGTGAAAAACTCAACCAGGTATAGGTTATGGTGTTAATAAGACCAACCGGAAATACAAGAATATTTTCCTTTTTTGAGAACCACACACTTACAATACCGGTTATAACAGCAATATATTCGAGTAAGGTGGACGCCTTGAGATTTGCTGCCAGTTGTTGAAAAAAATCCATTCTTACAAACCTAAATGATGCAGGCATAAAAAAAGACACCATTGGTGTCTTTACTATAATTACATAAAAAGTTATTCAGCTTCGGCAACTACTTCTTTCACTTCGGGTATCATTCTTTTCATCATACCTTCAATTCCGGCTTTTAAAGTGATCATGCTGGAAGGGCAGCCGCTGCAACTTCCCTGCAGCATCAGGTTCACAATACCATCTTCATAGCTTTTAAATTGAATGGCACCACCATCCATTTCCACTGCCGGGCGCACATAGTTATCAAGAAGTTCTTTAATGCGTTTCACTACATCGCTGTCATCGGCCAGTACATCATTGCTGCTTTCAACCTTGCGGGTTGCCAGTTCCTCTTCATTAACCACAGCCTTTCCTTCTTCCAGGTATTCCTTCAGAAAATCCCGGATCGCCGGTATTACATCCTGCCAGTCGGTATCAGGCGTTTTTGTAAGGGTTACAAAATTAGAAGCTATAAAAACTGCTTTAATGAAGGGAAAACCAAAGAGTTCGGTGGCAAGCGGTGAAGGCCTGGCGCTTTCAACATCGGGAAAATCGGCACTTTTCCCGGGAAACAGGAGCTTATTCGCTACAAATTTCATGGTTTCCGGGTTAGGCGTCATTTCAGTATATATGCTGATGATTGGATTTCCAGTCTTTATCATAATTAGAGTTGAATCACAAAATTAATGAATGCCCGGATAGGATTGGGGGAATTTAGAGGAAAGGAAGGTTAAATTACCCGTTTAAGCTAAGTGGTCTAGTACTTATACAGTAGCCGGACTAAGTATTTTCCCTTGCAAAAATTAGTATTTTTCATGGGTGCGATTATCTTTGTAGCTCCAAGAACCCATGGAAAGGCTAATCCAACCTTAGAAAGGCTTAATTTTAAACCCCCGTCCCTACTAATGAGAAAACGTACCTATCTAAAGGCTATAAGCCTATGCCTGACCTTTTTATCTGCCGTTCAAGGAAACGGCTATTCACAGTCGGTTACCGGCATCATCACCGATTTTAACGGATTCTGGAATTCGAGATCCAACAACATCAACCCCACAAAACCTAATAACAGCCACAATCTTTTGGCCTTTACTTACAATGGGGTTCAATATTCCACCGGCGTAAATGACGAACTGCTTTCCTCGCAGGGCCAGGACTTTGTGCCCGGAGATTTCTGGTCGCTGCCTTACGCAGGTATTTCCGGCTCGCTTAATGGAAACACCAAGGTGGGACTTGGTTCTCATAAAGATGGTGTAGCCTATGGCTCCAGCAATCCTGCGCCCAATAATGATATTGCCAGCTATCTTTCAGATGGAATTAAAGGGCTTGATATTGGAACATGCATCGCCAACCTGCCTTCGGGCACTATGAACTTTTTTAGTTTTAACATTCAGCCCTCAAAAATCGGAGATGGAATTCCCGATATCCTGGTAACACAGGTTGCAGAGATCAATGGAGGCTCGTACGACAGGTATGAGTTTACAGATGAAAATGGTGCAAGAGTTGGCAATTCTTTAAATATTGTTTTTACTTCCATTTCTCCGGTAGGTAACTGGATGGCTGATTTTTACCAGGCTAATGCCAATCCTCTTACACTTCAAAATAATTTTACGCATACGGAAAGACCCCTTCGATTATGGGCAGCCGATTTAAGTGAATTTGGGATAACAGCTCAAAACTATACCCAGGTGCACCAGTTCCGTATTAATCTTTGCGGAAGCAGCGATGTTGCATTTGTTGCCTACAATAATCAAAGTGTGAATTTCCAGGGAACCCTTCCTTTAAATTATCATTCAATAAAAGGACGTGCATTGGAAGCGGGTAACCAGCTTACCTGGAGTGCAGAATCGGATGTTGAAGGAGTTGAATTTGAAATTGAAAGAAGTAACGGAAGAAATACATTCACAAAAATCGGCAGTATTTCTTCTCATAAACCCAATGGATCATACAGCTTTCTTGACAAGAACCCTTTGCCGGAACAAAGCATTTACCGAATTCGCTACCGCGATCTTTCGGGCCGGTCATACCTAAGTACATCAATCAGAATTCAGGCGATTAATGCAAGGGTAAAACTCGAATTTTTTCCCAACCCTGTCCGCGACCGCATTTCTGTTGTGCATCCGTTAAGTAAACAGGGAAGAATTATAATAAATGATATTTCCGGAAGAGAGGTGATGAGCCGAAGCGCAGAAAGTAATTCATCACAAACATCGTTGGCTATTAGCCTGAGGCCGGGAACTTATTTTATAACGTACGCAAATGGTTCAGAAAAACATTGCGGCACATTTATAGTGAAATAAGAAGAAATTTATTTTTAGAAAGCAGCCTGATTGCAGGCTGCTTTTTTAATTATCATTTTGAACGATCATCAGGCGTGCATAGTTAAGCATGATCTTTTTTTCACCATTCAGATCGAATTTGATGGTTGCAACAGGGTTGTGTGCTGAGCCTTCCAGTTTTGTAATTTCTCCAAAACCAAATTTCTGGTGTTCAATGCGCATGCCTGCCTCCAGTTTCTTAATATCGCAGGCAACAAAATCGGCCGAAGGAACATGGGCCACCTCTTTTTGTTTTAGTCCACCACTTACAAGGGTTGATACAAAAGTTTTTTCCTGTGCAGGCTGCGTGTTTCCAAAACCTCTTTGCATTCTTTGAAATGCACTGCCCATCATGCCGGGAGCCGACTGATTTTTAACGCCGCCACCTGCAAAACTTTTATCAATGAATTCCTGGGGGATCTCATCTAAAAACCTGCTGGGATCATTTTGTTGAAGGCTTCCAAATTTATAACGCGTGTTTGCATAGGAAAGGTATAGTCGTCCTTTTGCCCTGGTAATGGCAACATAGAACAGCCTTCTTTCTTCCTCCAGTTCTTCCCGTGTATTTATGCTCATGGCATTGGGAAAAAGACTTTCTTCCAGTCCGCCCACAAACACTACAGGGAATTCAAGACCTTTTGCAGCGTGAATGGTCATAAGCTTTACTGTATCTGCATGCGGATCTTTTTCATCGGCATCGGTCAATAAAGTAATTTGCTGAAGATAGGCCGCCAGGCTTTTATCACCCACTTCACCACTTTCTTCGCTCATGGGAGTTTCGGTAAATTCTTTAATGGAATTCAATAACTCCTGAACGTTTTCATAACGCTGAACGCCTTCGGTGCTTTTGTCGTTGAAAAGTTCTTTTACAAAACTTGTTTGCTTTCCAACATGAAAAGCAATGTCGTATGCATTTTTTGTGTCCAGCATGCTGTGAAAGCTGCGGATCATTAAAACAAATTCTTCTATTGACTGAAGCGTACCTGCTTTAAATCCAAACATGGGTGCATTTTCCAGCACCTGCCACATACTGATATTGTTATCGTTTGCTGCAAGTATGGCCCTGTCAACCGAAGTTTTGCCTATGCCACGAACAGGATAATTAATTATTCGTTTGAGTGCTTCTTCATCGCGGGGATTTACAATAATGCGCAGGTAAGCAATATAATCTTTGATCTCTTTACGCTGGTAAAATGAAATGCCTCCGTAAATAGTATATGGTATGGAAGCACGGCGAAGGCTTTCTTCAAACGAACGGCTTTGTGCATTGGTTCTATATAGAATTGCAAAATCCTTATTATGAAAATGATTCCGCAATTTTAATTCCTGCATGGCGTCAGCAACAAATCTTCCTTCATCGTTATCCGTCATGCTGCGCACCAGTTTTATTTTTTCGCCGGTAGCATTTTCGGTGAATAACGTTTTGGGGATCTGTCCTTTATTGTTTTTGATTATCTCATTGGCAATGCTCAGAATATTTTGCGTACTGCGGTAATTCTGTTCCAGCTTGATGACCTTCACTTCGTCATAATCTTTTTGAAACTGAAGGATGTTTTGAATAGTGGCACCCCGGAAAGAATAAATGCTTTGCGCATCATCTCCAACAACGCAAACATTTTCGTGTACAGCACCAAGAAGTTTTATGATCTCATACTGTGCAGGGTTGGTATCCTGGTATTCATCAATAAGAATGTATTTGAATTTATGCTGGTATTTGTGAAGTACTTCAGGAAAAGTTTTCAGCAACTCATACATCTTAAAAAGAAGATCGTCAAAATCCATGGCGCCATTTTTAAAGCAACGCCTGGAATATGCTTCGTAGATCTGTCCTATCATGGGCCGGTTGGCGCGAATATCCTCCTGCTGGATATGATAATCGTTTAAGTATTCCTGTGGACCAACCAGCGCGTTCTTTGCCCCCGATATTCGGTTAAAGACGGCATTGGGTTTATAATGCTGCACATCGAGGTTCAACTCACTGGTAACTGTTTTCACCACGCTTTTAGCATCATCAGTATCGTAAATGGTAAATGAATTTGGATATCCAATGCGGTGTGCTTCCGCTCTCATGATGCGTGCGAAAACGCTGTGAAAAGTTCCAATATATAAATTACGCGCTTCCCTGGTGCCCAGAATATGGCCAATACGTTCTTTCATTTCGGCAGCTGCCTTGTTGGTGAAAGTGAGCGCCAGGATATTAAAAGCATCCACACCATTTGCCATAAGGTGTGCTATTCGTGTTGTAAGCACTTTGGTTTTGCCACTGCCGGCTCCTGCAACAATCATCAGCGGTCCCTCGGTAGAGAGAACAGCTTCCTGCTGCCGGTCATTCAATCCCTTCAGATATTCCTGCATAAAAAAAGATAACGAAATTAAAATATGAGCGAGAAGCGAAAATAAGATTTTACCGCCAAAGCTTCGTTCTACTGGGGGTAAGTTTAGCATTATGAGGTTTATATCCGGCACCCCTACTTTTTCCATGTTCAAATGGAGTTGTATTTTTAAAATAAAAAATGCAATCAGCCGCAAAAACCCCGGACCAGTATTTTGAAGAACTGCCCGAAGATCGCAAGAAAGCAATGAAAGAATTAAGGGCCGTAATTAAAAAAAATATCCCCAAAGGTTTTCAGGAAACCATGGGCTATGGTATGGTTGGCTTTGTGGTTCCCCACAGCCTTTACCCGCCAGGTTATCACTGCGACCCCAAACAACCTCTCCCTTTTTTAGGAATGGCTTCGCAAAAAAATGCCATATCATTTTATCATATGGGCGTATATGCCGATCCAAAACTGCTTAAATGGTTCCAGGATGAATATCCCAAACACAGCAAGACCAAACTGGATATGGGAAAAAGTTGTATCAGATTTAAGAAGCCGGAAAATATTCCATTTGAACTATTGGGACAGCTGGTATCAAAATTGACTCCTAAGCAATGGATAGCTATTTATGAAGAAAACCTGAAAAAATAATTGCAACCGGCATGTATAGATTTCTTTTGTTATTGTTCCTTTTTTCCTGTGGAGAAGCTTCTGAAGAAGCGCCTTCGCAATTCGTAAAAGAACCGGAAAAGCCGGCGCCTGCAGAAGTGTTGAATAATTATAAACAATTTCTGGAACTGCAAAAGGATTCTGCACTGCACACTTCTTCTGCAGCAATTGAAAAACTCAAAAAAGATTTTACAGGGCAGCCTCCTCATATGGTTGATTCCGCCATCCATTATTTTATTGTCTTCCAGGATTCCATGCTTAAAAAAATGGAAGATGGTTTTTTAAGTCATCCTGCAATGATGGACATAGCCACCAACCTGGTTTTTCATGCCGACAGCCTGCCGCAAGAACAACAGCAATTTTTAGATTCGTTGAAACGGAATGGATTTACCATAGCAGTAGCGGAAGGCAGCGGTTACATAGTAAGAGACTGGTCATTTATTTTAAAAGCTGCGGGAAGTATTTCCACTCCAGCAATGAAGGATTACCTCGACCAGATGAATAAAGCACAAAAAGTACCGCTTGCTAAAGACGCAGCAATTGTTATTAAACCAGAAGAAATGGTGGACAGGCTGATGCTTTGGGAAAGATTTAATTACAGGCATTCCGATTTCATTTATAAAAAAAGTGCAGTGGAAAGGCATCAATTTTTGCTGCAGGTTTTATTCAGGGGTATGGATAATACTCCAATTTTTACAAATGATGGTAAACCTAATCAATTCTACCTGGCCGCTTACAACCACCTGCTTTCAAATTATGCAAACACAACATCAGCAAACGAACTCCAGCCTTTTATTGAAGCAGTGCAGTCGGGCAACAGGCAAAAAGCTGCCCAGGAGCTGCGTGAAAAACTAAGACCAGATAACCCCCGGCCTTAACCCTAACATAAAATATTTCTTTGGCCAGTCAGGCACGCGGTTTGTAAAATCAGGGTTATGAAGAAACTGATGTTAGCAGCAGTGGTATGTTTGTTAGTAACAACATCCTGCAACCAGGTGGCCGGTTGGTTTGGAACCGAAGAAGATAGTTTATCAACAGAATTTAACCATGCGGCGTTCTCAAGAGATGAAAGTATTACCGCAGCAAATGCATATTCCGACCTTTTTCTTGACAGTACGGCGATTGAAAAATACATCAACCAGCAAAAACTTGATGATTCATCAGCACAAAAGATCAGGAATTTTTACCTGGTAAGAAATTACCAGTTTGCATGGTTTGCTTCAAATGGTTTAACCGAACATGGAAAAAACATCTGGTCCCTGCAGTCAGGTGATTCTGCTGCTGCAAACGAAAAAATACAAGAGCGCATGGATTCGCTGTTGATGAATGATTCTGCCCAGGTGAACGCAGATGATTCAGTCTATCAGAATACCGAACTTGAACTTACCAGCGAGTTTATAGACTATGCCAATAAAAGCCATGGATTTATTAATGCATCCAACATGTATTACATGGTGCCTGCAAAAAAAGTTGATGCAATGGTACTTGCCGATTCTTTATTGAACCGCAATAAAGATTCTGCCTTGCTCTCTTCAAACAATACTTATTCTTTGTTGAAGCAACACCTTACACATTATTATAACGCGGAAAAAAATGGGGGATGGCAACCCATTCCAACAGGAACAGCTATTCAAAAAGGCAAATCTTCTCCGGCCGTTGCACTTTTAAAAAAGCGCCTTGCAGCAACCAACGATTACCATGCTGGCGATACAAGCTCGGTTTATTCCGATTCGCTGGAAACGGCAATCATAAATTTTCAAAAAAGAAATGGACTGGCCCCTGATGGTACAATTAACGATTCGCTCATTTCTATTCTGAATGTGCCTGCTAAAGAAAGGGTTCAGCAAATACTTGTGAATATGAACCGCGCCATGTGGATGCAACCCATTTCAGACAGCAACAGGATAGTGGTGAACATTCCGGGGTATATGCTTTATGCCTATTCCGATTCGGGCAAAACACTGGAGATGCCTGTAATTGTGGGAAAGGAAGGCGCATCAACAGTAATCTTCAACAGCGAAATAAACCAGGTGGTTTTTAACCCAACATGGAATATACCGCAGCGCATTGTTCGTGATGAGATCATGCCGAAAATGAAGACCGATAACAATTACCTGGAGAAGAGGAATATGGAAATAGTAAACGGGGATGACAGCATTCCGCAGATTCGCCAATTACCGGGTAAGGATAATGTCATGGGCAGGGTTAAATTTCTGTTTCCAAATACTTATGACATCTATTTGCACGATACACCCGAAAAAAGCCTGTTTGCCAAAAAGGAAAGAGATTTAAGCCATGGATGTATCAGGGTGCAGGACCCCGTTGCGCTCGCGGAATTTATTCTTGGCAAACAGAATAATGACTGGAGCCGTGAAAAAATTCTTTCTTCAATGGAAGGAAGTGAGGAGCAGACTGTAAAATTAAACGATCCCGTAAGCGTATATATAACGTACAATACCGCATGGGTGGATGAAAACGGGCAGCTTAATTTCAGAAATGATGTTTACGGCCTTGACAAGGGAACGGTTTCACGTATGTTTTTATAACAGGGCAAGCTAAGAGGCAGATGGGGAAGTTATTTTTTTATTTGACTTTGACTTCCCTTTTCTGCAGCTTAATTTCGCTCCAATGAAAACAAAATTATTTGCCGGCTTATTGCTGCTCTCCATTCAATCTAACGCACAGGAATTCCCGGGGAATCGCGTCTTTAGTACCAATGGCGTAAACGGGGTGTTTTATAATCCGGCTTCCATTGCCGGTAATGGTTACCGTTACGACGTGAATATTTTATCTGTACACACTTTTGTTGGGAACAATAATGCCGACTTTAACCTGCGTTCCATTGCCCGTACATTGAACATAGATACGCTAAGAAAAAAAATGTTCTCCGCCGACAGTGGTCCCGCCACCGGAATGGTGAATGTTGTTTTTAATGGCCCTTCATTTATGTTAAGACTTAATGAAAGGTCTTCACTGGCTTTTACAACCCGGGCAAGAACTATAGCCAATATTATTGATCTTGACGGCAAGCTTGCCGACCAGGTAATAGATGATATTAATTCAAGCGTTCAGTTTCCTTACGTTATTGCCTCTAATACGGATATGCGTGTGGCTACCAATGCATGGACGGAAATTGGCGCCAGCTATGCACGCACACTCTTACACACCAGGCAGCATGTGGTGAAGGCAGGTGTTTCCCTGAAATTGCTGGGAGGTATCAGCAATGGTTATCTGAATATTAGCCAGCTGCATGCAACCATAGACCAGGATATAGCAGGTGATGTTTATATGGAAAACGCAAAAGGAATGTTACGCACCGGGTTTGGCGGACTGGATATCAGCAATATTGAGGCAGGCGATTTCTTTAATTTCCAGAATACAGGTTTTGGCGCTGATCTTGGTTTTGTATACGAATTCAGGCCATTCAATAATGATCAGTATAAATATAAAGCAGGCATTTCTTTGGTTGATATTGGAAGCATAAAGTATAAAAGAGACATGCAAAAAAGCGGTGGCTACCAGCTTGATATTGCCGGTGCTGAAAGGTTTTATTTTAATGAACTCTCGGACAGCGACATTGAGGATTATAATGATGTATTTAAATCGAGGCCCCAGTATTTTACCCCGCTGAACGAAGATGAGGAAAGCTACAAAGTATCGCTTCCGGCAACCCTGAACCTGAATTTTGATTATTTTATTAAACCTGGATTTTTTGCTGCCCTGAGTGCCCAGCTTCCGCTGAACAGCGATAAATTTTTTAACCCGCGGAACTATTCTTCCATAAGCCTGGTGCCCAGGTATGAACGGCGCTCACTTGGCGTTGCCATTCCTTTTAATTATAACAGCCTTACTAAATTTAATGCGGGCTTATCTTTTCGAATTGGGCCACTTTTCCTGGGATCCGGAAGTGTTTTGAGTGCGCTCGTGGGAAGTTCAAAACAAGCGGATTTTCATCTCGGTCTAAGGTTTGGAGGATTGAAAAAATAATATGAAGCCGCAAATTGTGCGGGTTTTTTTTGCTAGCACAACTATTGCTGTTATCAGGTATCCGGGGGTATTATATTAAAATCAAATCCCGCAAAAACAGAAATGCATGTTTGGAAAATTATCAGCAAGAGTAAAAAAGATTCTGGCTGCGGTAGCCTTACTGTCAGTGGAAATGCTGATCGTAACTGTTCTTTTTGCTGCTGCCCTGCTGATATTTATTCTTGTGGCACGGAATGTTTTCCACCTGGGGCGAACCGATTTTGATTTTAAAGTGTTCGGTTTTCTTGAAAATTATGTTTCTGACAGGAACAATAAGATCATGAATTTTTTCACCTTCCTCGGCAAACACGATTTTCTCATTCCTGCAAACCTCATCCTGATCGCTTTCTTTCTTTTTAAAAAGCACAAATGGTATTCTATAAAAATCCCCGCCATAGCACTGAGCAGCCTGGCACTTATGGTATTACTTAAAAATCTTTTTAACAGGCCGCGGCCCGATATTCCATTGCTGTATGAAGCTGCAGGATTAAGTTTTCCCAGCGGACATGCCCTGATGAGTGTTACCTTTTATGGCTTGCTGATCTATATAATATTTAAAATGGTGCAAAGCAGGCAACTGAAATGGACGTTGATTGTTCTTTTGATCCTGCTCATTATAATTATTGGTTTTTCCAGGATCTACCTTCGCGTTCATTATACTACTGATGTGATTGCGGGATTTTCCATTGGCTTTTTATGGCTGGTATTTGCTGTACACACCCTGAATAAAATTGAAAAATATTCCCGTCGCAACCTTAATGAAGCGGTTACAGAAAACGCATTTCCCGAGCCCGAACCCGAAAACGAACCCTGATCATTGGCGGATCAGCGTATCTTGTTTTGTTTTTTCACTTCTTTCAATTCTTACCGGAACATCATTTTTAGGTAAGGCTTTCCTGGTAAAAGAATCGTTTCGAACTTCTGTTAACTCTTCCGGCTTTTGGCTTTCTTTTTTGGTACCGGCACTATTTGATGCACAGGATATTAAAAACATAACAGCAATCGTTGGCGCAAAAATTCTTTTCATTTTAATCAATTTTCTGGAATGGCGAATCTAGTGGAATTTGAGCTGAATCTTTAACAGAAGGAGGAATTACTGCCGTATCCACCATTTTAGTATTATCTACCTCGTTTTCTTTAATTGTTGAATCTGTATTATTGCAACAAAGCAGGAAAACCAGCATTCCAAGAGGTGTAAGCTTCTTCATAAATCCATTTTCAGGTATAGGATGCAAGATTGTTGCCAACGCTTATTGCCATTACCTGAATTCTTAACGATTCTAAGGCCTTTCCCCGCAATGAAAAACTTACCTTTGCGGGCTCGTTTCTAAAACGCGCGTAAATTTTTGTTCAGATTATGATTTCAGTTAATAATATATCCCTCTCTTTTGGTAAAAGAGTATTGTTTGATGAAGTAAACCTAAGCTTCACCAAGGGCAATTGCTATGGTGTGATAGGCGCCAACGGCGCCGGAAAGTCTACATTTTTAAAGATCCTTTCCGGCGAAATTGAACCCAATAAAGGCACCATCTCTATTAGTCCGGGTGAAAGAATGGCTGTTTTGAAACAAAACCAGTTTGAGTTTGATGAGCAAACGGTTTTGAATACCGTACTCATGGGCCATAAAAAAATGTGGGATGTGATGCACCGCAAAGATGCTATTTATGCCGATCCTGATGCTACCGAAGATGATTACATGAAAGCGGGTGAACTGGAGGCGGAATTTGGCGAGATGGGTGGATATACTGCTGAAAGCGATGCTGCAACTTTTTTGAGCGAGCTGGGTGTAAAAGAGGAATACCACCAGTCATTAATGAAAGATATTCCCTCTAACCTTAAACTCCGTGTTTTACTTGCGCAGGCGCTTTTTGGAAATCCGGATATACTGCTGCTTGATGAACCTACCAACGGCCTGGATATTGAAACCATAGGATGGCTGGAAAATTTTCTTGCCGACTACGAGAACATTGTTCTTGTTGTTTCACACGACCGTCACTTTCTGGATGCCGTTTGTACGCATGTTGCTGATGTTGACCGCGGCAAAATCAAAATATTTACAGGTAACTATACTTTCTGGTACGAATCATCTCAACTGATGGCCCGCCAGCTATCTGACAAGAATAAAAAGACCGAAGAAAAAAGACAGGCTTTAATTGATTTTATTGCACGCTTTTCTGCCAATGCATCTAAATCAAGGCAGGCTACATCGCGTAAAAAAGCTTTGGAAAAATTAACCATCGAGGAGATCGAACCTTCTAACAGGCGTTACCCTGGAATTATTTTCCAGCCCTTGCGTGAAGTAGGCAACCAGATTTTAAATGTTGAAAATTTAAGTTCCAGCGTTGAAGGAAGGAAGCTTTTTGATAAAGTAACATTTAGTGTAAATAAAGGCGATAAAATAGCAATTTTAAGTAAAGACCCTCTTGCCGTCACTAATTTTTTCGAGATCATAAATGAGAATGCAAACGCCGACGGTGGAAAATACGAATGGGGAACAACCATCACCAGGGCTTATTTGCCGGTGGAGAATAACGAGTTTTTCGAAAACGGGCTTACCCTTCTAGAATGGCTGCGCCAGTATGTTCCCTCTCATGTAACTGATGCCGATGAACCATTCCTTCGCGGTTTTCTTGGCAAGATGCTATTCAGCGGCGACGACATCATGAAAAAAACAAATGTGCTGAGTGGAGGAGAAAAAGTTCGATGCATGATCAGCAGGATGATGTTGCAGAACCCCAACCTGGTGGTACTGGACCAGCCTACCAACCACCTCGACCTTGAAAGTATTCAGAGTTTTAACGAAGGCTGCCAGACCTTCCCTGGTGTTGTTTTATTAACTTCTCACGACCACACCTTTTTGCAAACTGTTGCGAACCGCATTATTGAATTAACGCCTAAAGGAATTATCGACAGGTTAATGACATTTGATGAATACCTGCAGGATAAGCGTGTAAAAGAACTGCGTTCGGAAATGTATGGACAGGCCGTGATGGCATAACAAAAATTGCTTTACTTATAAGATCCTCCTCCGGGAGGATTTTTTTTGGCCCGGAAGAACAGTATTGTTCTATTCAAAAATCTTACATTCATTTATGCCGGCTTCATTTTCTATTTTTCCTTTTGGCGACAATGCGCTTATTGTTGATTTTGGAGGAGCTATTGATATTGATGTCAACGTAAAAGTGCACAGCCTTTTTAAGCTGTTAAAAAAACAAGATGCAAATTTCATAACAGACCTCGTGCCTGCATATAATTCATTGGGAATTTATTATGATAGTTTAAAGCTGGAACATCAACGGTTGAAAGAAGAAACATTTTTCGACATGGTAGCCTCCTGGGTGGAAGGTATAGCCTGTGAAAATGAGTGGGAAGAAAAAATGGAAGAAAGAATAATAAAAGTTCCTGTATTATATCATCCCGATGTTGCTCCCGACCTGGAGCGGGTGCTTTATTTGAAAGACCTTGCTCTCGAAGAATTCATTCAACTGCATACCTCCATAACCTATCACGTTTACATGCTGGGCTTTTTACCTGGTTTTCCCTATATGGGAAAAGTGGATCCTGCCATTCAACTGCCACGGAGAAAAACGCTGCGAAAAAGAGTAGAAGCAGGTTCTGTTGGAATTGCGGGCAGGCAAACTGGCATTTATTCGCTTCCATCGCCCGGAGGATGGCAGATCATTGGTAAATCGCCTTTGAAGATCTTCGACAGTGAAAAAGAAGTTCCTGTTTTATTTCAGCCTGGCGACAAAGTAAAATTTTATTCAATTAACGCCAATGAGTATAAAAATTATTAAAGCTGGCGTTTTAGACATGGTTCAGGACCAGGGAAGATTTGGTTTGCAATATGCAGGTATTAATCCTTCTGGCGCCATGGACAGATTTGCTGCCGCTCTTGCTAATGCCGTGCTGGGAAAGGATCTTTCATGCCCGGTGCTGGAAATGCATTTTCCCGCTTCAACAATTTTATTCTTGCAGCCCGCAGTAATTGCCATTACAGGTGCCGATTTCACTGCAATGGTCGATGATGTAATTATTCCCATGAATCACCCGGTGGTAGTGAACAAAAATTCGGTACTGAAATTTACTAAACCGGAATTTGGTATGAGAGCTTGCATCGCCTTTCTTCCATCGCTAAAAATAAAAAGCTGGATGAACAGCTTCAGTACCAATATCAAAGCTGCTGTAGGCGGGTATAAAGGACGATTACTTGAGAATAATGATGTTATTGATTTTGACAACGATTCAAAATCTATGGAATTGTTTTCCAGGGAAGTAGATAATGCTTCTTTCAGTGCCCAGGGTTTTTTATATAACAGTAATACTATTCATTGCCTAATGGGAAATGAATGGAACCGGCTTAGACCCGATTCACAGGATGTTTTTCTAAAAGCATGGTTTGAAATAACCAATGATTCGGACAGAATGGGCTATTTGCTGGCAGGGCAAAAATTATTGACAGATAATAGTAACGAGATGGTTTCTGCGCCTGCAAAATTTGGTACCATTCAATTACTTCCTTCAGGGCAACTGATAATTTTAATGGCCGATCATCAAACTACCGGAGGTTACCCCCGCATTGCACATATAATTTCTGCCGATCTACCGGTATTATCGCAAAAGCAACCCGGAAAGATGATCAATTTTGCAATTGCCGATCTTGCCGATGCCGAGCAACGCTACCTCCAGCAACAACATTACCTGCACCAGGTAAGAGATGCGGTTTTGTTTAAATTAAATGCAATGAAATAAGAGGATAAATAATGGTGTTATTTAATTGTGATATGGGTGAAGGAATGCTTTATGAAGAAGCAATAATGCCTTTGATAGATGCTGCGAATATTTCATGTGGATATCACGCCGGAGACGAAGATTCCATAAAAAGATCTGTTTCACTTGCAATAAAGCACCAGGTGAAAATTGGAGCGCATCCTTCTTTTGCCGATAAAGAAAATTTCGGAAGAAAAGAGATCAACCTTACAGGCGGGCAGGTTTATGAACTGGTTTCAGAACAATTGTTCCTGTTTAAAAAACTTGTTTCGGCAGAAGGAGCCTCCTTACATCATGTAAAACCACATGGCGCCTTATATAATATGGCTGCACGTGAACCATCCATTGCACTTTGCATTGCAAAAGCCGTACATGATCTTCAGAAAGATTTGGTTGTTTTCGGGTTGAGTGGAAGCATGGGTAATGAAGCTTTGCTGAGTAATGGTTTCCCTGTTCTTCATGAAACTTTTTGTGACAGGAATTACAATGCTGATGGAAGCCTCATGCCGCGCAACTTACATAATGCATTGATCGAAAGCCCTGAACTATGTATCAAACAGCTTAAAATGCTTTTACTGGGTTATGTAAATTTACCGGGTGGAGATAAATTATATTTGAAGTCCGACACGATCTGCATTCATGGTGATGGAAAAAATGCGTTAACCCTTGCAAAGGCTATAAGAAATCATCTTGATCAAATTTCATAAATACACTATCAAACAGTCGCCATTAAATAAGAAAAGAACTTCCACCGCAATTTCTGGTGCCGCATTTTTAATGGCAACTTCTGCCATTGGTCCCGGATTTCTCACCCAAACTTCCCG
>JAEZCV010000152.1 GCA_023429985.1 Bacteroidota bacterium
ACTATATACAACCTCCGGCCGAAAACCTTGAAACCGCTTTCTGGCTGGAAAGCGACAGAATGTTATCGCTGGCTTTTACCGAAAACAGCCTGGAAGTGCAGCGCAAAGTAGTGTGTGAAGAATTTAAGGAACATTACCTTAACAAACCGTATGGAGATGTATGGCTTAAACTTCGCGAGCTGGCTTTTGAAGTGCATCCTTACAGGTGGATGACCATTGGCAAGGAACTGTCGCATATAGAAAATGCCAGTTTGCAGGACGTAAAAGATTTCTTTTTTAAACATTACCGTCCTGTAAATGCCATACTGGTTGTGGCAGGAAATGTTACCGTAGAAAAAGTAAAAGAGCTAGCAGAAAAATGGTTTGGCCCCATTGAAAGCGGTAAAAAATACACAAGGCAATTACCGGAAGAGCCAAAACAAACCATTGCAAAAAAGCTGGAGGTACACGCCAATGTTCCGCTGGATGCATTTTATAAAGCCTGGCATATTTACCCGCGTATGGATCACCGTTATTATGTATCAGATCTTATTACAGAAATACTGGGCGGTGGCGGCTCATCAAGATTGTTCCAGTCGTTGGTAAAAGAAAAAAAGCTGTTCAGCAATATAGAATGTTACCATTTTGGAACCGTGGATTCCGGATTACTTGCCATTGAAGGAAAGCTTGTAAAAGGTGTGGATATTAAGGATGCCGAAGCTGCGGTTAACGAAGAACTCGAAAAATTAAAATCTTCGAAAGTTGCCAGTTCGGAACTGGACAAGGTGAAGAATAAAACAGAAAGTATGATGGCCTTTGAGGATATGACCTTAATGAACCGTGCCGGAAGCCTTGCCTTTTACGAACTTATGGGAGATGCTGCCTTAATGAATACAGAACTGGATCGTTACCAAAAAGTAACAGTTGAAGATATTTATGAGGAAAGCAATAATATCTTCCGGGAAGAGAACAGCAGCACTATGTGGTATTTATCTAAGAATTAAAATTAAAAAATGATTGACAGGAAGCAGGCGCCTCTAATTAAGGATGCAGTTGATTACACCCTCGTTCTTCGCCCTTACGAAAAATATAGTTTAACAAACGGTGCAGATGTTTATGCAGTAAATGCAGGTGCAGAAGATGTTTTACAGATCGAATGGGTTTTTTATGCCGGTAACTGGTTTGAAAAAAACAACCTTGTTGCAGCAAGCACCAATTATCTTTTAAAGAATGGAACAAGCTCCAGGAGTGCATTTGAAATAAATGAACATTTTGAATATTACGGATCTTACCTTAACAGGAATTGTTTTAATGAAACGGCCGTCATCACACTTCATTGCCTGAGTAAACACCTGGAAGTTTTACTTCCGGTTGTAAAAGAACTGATGGTAGATTCAATTTTTCCCGAAGAAGAACTGGGGACCTACCGCCAGAATATGAAACAGCGCTTAAATGTTAACCTGAAAAAATCTGACTTTGTTGCCAGCAGGTTAATAGATTCTTACCTGTATGGAAAGGAACATCCTTATGGAAGATTTTCTTCTTTTGAAGATTTTGATAACCTGAAAAGAGAACAGGTAATTGAATTCTACAATAACTATTACAAGCAGGGGAAATTCCTGGTATTTGCGGCAGGGAAACTCCCTCAAAATCTATTTTCCTTACTCGACCAACACTTTGGCGATATTCACTGCAGCAGTATTGATGTTTTTGATATTGCCAGGATAAATGCAGAAGAAAAAAAGTTTAGGATCATGAACGATCCACAGGGTGTTCAGGGTGCTATCAGGCTGTGACAAAATTTTCCGAACCGTCACCACCCCGATTTTATGAAGGTGCAGGTGCTGAATAATTTATTTGGCGGCTTTTTCGGGTCAAGGCTTATGAGTAATATCCGCGAGGACAAAGGGTATACATATGGCATTTACAGCTATATTCAGAACCATATTAAAGAAACTGCCTGGATAATCAGCACAGAGGCAGGCAGGGATGTTTGTGAAGCAACTGTTACAGAAGTATATAAAGAAATGGAGATCCTCCGGAATGAACTGGTTGGTGATGATGAATTGTTGCTGGTAAAAAATTATATGATGGGCTCCATACTGGGAGACCTTGACGGACCGTTTCACATAATCAACCGCTGGAAGAATATTATTTTAAATGATCTTGATGGCGAATATTTTTACAACCAAATCAACGCCATAAAATCGGCATCAGCATCCGAGATCAAAGAGCTGGCAAATAAATATCTTCATCCGGAAAAATTTTACGAGCTGGTGGTTATTTAAAACACCGGTTTATTTATATACTTTCAAAAGTTAGATATGGGATTTGTTATTAAAATAATCATCACTGCACTGGCGGTTTTTGTTGCCGATTTCCTCCTGGACGGGGTGAACATCAACAACGATGCAAAAACAGTTATTATAGTAGCGCTGGTACTTGCCTTACTTAACACATTTGTAAAACCCATTTTAATAATTTTAACCATACCGGTAACTATTGCAACACTTGGACTTTTTCTTTTGATAATTAATGCCTTAATGGTAAAATGGGCTGCCAGTTTAATTCCCGGGTTTACTGTTGATGGTTGGTGGCCTGCCCTTTTGTTCAGTTTAATAGTTTCTTTAGTAACTTATATTTTAGATGGTCTTGCAAAAAGATAAAACGCACCTGGTTCAATACTAGTTTTAAAATCATGAACTTCACTAATAAAGGCCTCTCCAACGAAGAATTGCTTCACATGTACAAGCAATTGCTCTGGCCGCGACTGATAGAAGAAAAAATGCTGGTGCTTTTACGCCAGGGAAGAATTTCAAAATGGTTCAGTGGAATAGGCCAGGAAGCTATTTCTGTTGGTGCCACGCTTGCCATGGAAAAAGATGAGTGGATCATGCCACTGCATCGAAACCTGGGCGTGTTTACTTCCCGCAATATGCCTTTGCATAAATTGTTCAAACAATGGCAGGGCAACCAGGATGGTTATAGTAAAGGAAGAGAAAGAAGTTTTCATTTTGGAACACGCGAACATCATATCTGCGGTATGATCTCTCACCTTGGCCCCCAGCTTGCCATTGCCGATGGTGTTGCACTTGCTTATAAGCTACGTGGAGAGAATAAGGCATCGCTCGCATTTACCGGTGATGGAGGAACCAGTGAAGGAGATTTTCATGAAGCATTGAACACAGCTGCTGTTTGGGACCTTCCGGTAATTTTTATTATTGAGAACAATGGTTACGGTTTAAGTACGCCTGTTCAGGAACAATACCGCTGCGAAACACTTGCCGACAGGGCAAAAGGTTATGGAATGGAATCGGTTGTTATTGATGGAAATAATATTCTTACAGTTTATGAAACAATCAAAGGTGTAAGAGATTTTTGTATTAAAAATCAGAAGCCTTACCTGGTGGAGTGTTTAACCTTCCGCATGCGCGGACATGAAGAAGCCAGCGGAACCAAATATGTTCCTAAAGATCTTTTTGATGCGTGGCAGGTGAAGGATCCAATAAAAAATTATGAAGAATGGCTGGTGAAAGAAAACATCATTAGCCCGCAACAGGTTGATGATATACGTTCGGATCAAAAGAAAATGATTGAAGAAGAGTTAAAGACAGGATTTGACAGTGCCCCCATTGTTGTAAACATCGACAATGAAATAAAGGATATGTATAAAGATGTGGGCATTGAAAGCGCCACTTATATCTCTAAAGGAAAAGAGCTGGAACAAAAAAGATTTGATGCATCTTCAACAGGTAAGCGAATGATCGATGCCATAAAGGAAGGTTTACATCAAAGTTTGAAGCATCATGAAAATCTTGTTCTGATGGGGCAGGATATTGCTGAATATGGCGGCGCGTTTAAGATCACGGAAGGCTTTGTTGACGAATTTGGAAAATCAAGAATCAGGAATACACCCTTGTGTGAAAGCGCTATTGTTGGCTCCTGTTTGGGATTAAGTCTTGAAGGTTTTAAATCGGTAATGGAAATGCAGTTTGCAGATTTTGTTACGGTAGGTTTTAACCAGATCATCAACAACCTGGCAAAGATCCATTACAGGTGGGGACAAAATGCCGATGTAGTAATTCGAATGCCAACAGGCGGGGGAGTTGGGGCAGGTCCATTTCATTCGCAAAGTAATGAAGCCTGGTTTGTGCATACGCCCGGGTTAAAGGTTGTATATCCATCCACACCAATGGATGCAAAAGGTTTATTGATTGCTGCAATTAATGATCCTAACCCGGTAATGTATTTCGAACATAAAGCTTTATACAGAAGTGTGAGCGGATATGTTCCTTCGGAATATTATGAAATTGAAATTGGGAAAGCGCGCCAGGTACAACAGGGCGATGATATCTCCATAATAACTTATGGTGCCGGCGTTCATTGGGCAGAAGATTTTGCATCTGAAAACACCGAGCTTTCTATTGATATTCTTGACCTGAGAACCCTGCTCCCTTTGGATTATAATGCCATTGCAGCATCGGTAAAAAGAACAGGCAAGGTATTAATACTTCATGAAGATTGTTTGATCGGTGGAATTGGCGGAGAGATTGCAGCATGGATCACCGAAAATTGTTTCACTTATCTTGATGCACCTGTATTAAGATGTGCCTCATTAGACACTGCAATTCCTTTTAACCTCGAACTGGAAAAAGCATTTATGGCCAAAGCCCGATTAAGTGAATACATAAACAGGCTGGTGAATTATTAATCATGTTGCTTACTAAAACTTTTAAATAAAGCTTCAACCGAAGAATTTATAAATGATTCGTCAATGCGACCATCCGTCATTCTCTGGCTGGTCCATCCCTGCCATAACAATTTATCTGAATGGGCCTCAACAATACTCAGGAATAATGCAGCTTCTTTAATTGTTCTGTCGTTTTCATTTATGTTTCTCATCCCTGCCGGGTAATGAAGCGGGTAATACCTGCGGGTAAAGGCATTATAATAATTCTTTTTTACCTGTTCATCAATATTTCCATCAGGTACCATTAAATCGTAAACCACCAGCACATCAGGGTCCAGGTTAACTTCCTCCCATCCATTGTTCATCAAAAAATTGTTGACAGTTTTACGCACCAGTTCGTCCTCAAAAGGGGTGGTACCAACTCCCGGCACATAAGATGCGGCACCGCTGCTTACCCATGTAAAACTGCGCGCCTTGGCAAGGTTTTCAGAGGCCGAATTCATTACATAAACTTTTTCTGAACATGAAATCATACCCAGGGAGAGAGAAAACAGAAAAAGGAAAATAAATCTTCGCATAAACCATCAGGGTCAAAAACTATGCAATTAAGGACGATTGATAAATTCAACCGGCATTTCCCAGGTTGAGGGCGTTTTCTTATGGCTGGCACGACATTTTAAGCAATCTCAGTAGAAAAATAAAAATCCGGGTTGTGCAACATATGAACCCAACAACCTGTCTAAACAAATATCCCCTGAAAGCCCCCGATCCGGTTTCCTGAAAGACTTCACCCTAAAAAATTAATTATGTACGCTGTGTTGGATTTCATGGGAGCTGTTATTTATTTCGTACTGAACATTATCATTTTCCCGCTTATTGTTCTGGTACACGCCATCATTTTTACCTGGATTTTTCAGAAATTTCTTATAACAAAATCCCAGCGCATAATAACTAAGATCAAGCATCACCCCCTTACCGAAAGATTGATGGAGAAAAATCTGATTGGTCCAAACCGTTCGGGGCAAATAGAGGTTACCCATTAAGCTATTGAGCAATTTGCGGAGCAGCAACTCCCGGTACATTAGTATTGCTATTTCCTAAGCTGCTATCCGGCACTGTAACAGTTCCCGTGGTTTGACGAATAATAATATTTGAGAGGTCCTGGCTGGCTTCCATTCCCTTGCCTCCATAGATCCTGTCGCCCTTTCGATAAATACGAATACTTTTTTCTGTGTAGAATTTCTGCGTGTTCTGGTCCCACCATAAATCAGGTGTCCATAAAGTATCTCCATGAATATTGGCAACAATTACACTGTCTTTGAGGTAGGCTTTATTTAAGGATTCATAATAAGTTCCATGCAATGCTTCAAGATTGCTTTCTTCCCTGCCCGTGCTGTCGAAAAATACCATGTTCAACGAATTGGGAAAGACTACGTAAATGGTATCGGTGGCATACCTTAACATGAGAGGAGCGTTCAGGCGTGCTTTCATTTTTCCATTCTGGCTGAAGAAAGTTTCGATGTTCCTGGCTTCTTCAACCATTTCTCTTTTTTCCTTCCACTCATCCAATTGTTTTTGCGAATTTTCACATGCATAAACAAAGAAGCAGCCCAAAAAAAGGACTGCCATCTTCCAAATATTTTTTTCAGAATTAATCATACCTGCGTTTCTGAAACCAGAGATCTGTGAAGTTCAAACCCAGGGAAAGCCTGAACATATTTTCTTTAAGGCGGTTATCATCATTTCCCCTTTTCTGGTATTCCAGTGAAAGATTTACAAAATTGATCTGGTTGGGTGCCATCCTGCTAAACCGAACAGGAAGCGCCATTCCAAAAGAAGCTCCCATTACAGGCATTTCGTTATCAACATTTATATAATCCTTACCCATATAAAAACCAAAGCGATAACTCACCTGGCTGAAAAAAGTTGTACCTGGTTTAGGATAAAGTTGTCCTCCGGCAGATAACCTGTAATTATCCTGTACAGAATCTTTTGAACCAAAGAACCTGAAATCGCTCCACTTGCCTTTAGTGTAATCCAATCCAAAAAGCCAGCCGCTCTTATTTTTATTCTGTTTGTCAATTACAAATCCTGCTGTATAATTAGTTGGATATACCAATTCACCCTGAATGTCGTTTTGTCCATACACACTGTCAATTTGCAATGATTCTCCCGCTGCACCTGAAACATAAGTTTGCACCAGTCTATCATTGCTTCCATTGATATTCTGTTTCCAGTTTCCGGCAACCCCCAGTCTTACATTTACATTGTTTTTTAAAGAAAACTGGTATTGAATACCGGCATTATAGAACATACCGCCAAAGGAATAAACATTATTATGTTCGGAAGCAAAATAGCTGACAGTATCATTGAGAAAGATCCTGCGGGTGTTTGTTTCCCTGTTACCAAACAAATAACCGGCGTTCACTCCAATACTGAAATTTCCTATACCCACACCGGTTCCAATTGTTGGCAAATAGCTTCCTCCGCTACCATTAAATTGTGTAACCACACTATCAATTGGAAATCCTGTCACCGGGTCATTTAAACGTTCGTACCTGTTTATTTTATACCCGATGCGGCTTAGTGGCCTTATCCCGAAGCTCAGTCCCCAGTTTCTTCTTAATGGAATACCAACCTGTATATAATTAAAAGCAGCATCTGTAGAAGTAAAGCTTTCGGGAGTGTTCGGTGCAATCAGGCGTCTTGATTCAACATTAACACCTGCATCAAAAACTACTCTTCCATGCTCCAGTTTACTGGAAGTTCTTTGTTTAACTGCAAAAAACCTTGCGTAAGATGCCGGGTTCATAAAGTTTACCGAAACCCTGTCGGCATAGCCTGCCGAAATACCGCCCATTCCCCTGGAAGTGATGTTGCTCATTGGAACCATGTCGCCCAGCCCATATCTTGAATAAGGCGAATTATACTGAGCCAATAATGACAGTGGTAAAGCAAAACTCCCTAAAACAATAAATATTCTCAAACAGTAATTCAACTTAAGAAGCGTTGATTTGGCTAATAGCATAAAGACCTTTAAAAATTAAATGAGGGTCTGCAAATATCTTATTTTTCAAATGGGGCTCAAATATTCCCAAATCACCCCCGGTTAAAAGCGCGTTAAAGTTCCCGAACCTTTCACGGTAGGCATCAATAAAACCATCGATTTCCTTTGCAATGCCCATAACCACTCCTGTTTGCAGGTTGGTTTTGGTATCGTAGCCGATCAAAGGAACATTCCAGTCGGCATTTACCAGGGGGAGTTTAGCAGTGAATTCGTGCATGGACCTGAAGCGCATTTCCATGCCGGGTGAGATGGCACCGCCAATGAGTTCGGCCTGCTGGTTGATGAAATTATAGGTAATGCAGGATCCCATTCCAATTGCAAGTGTGTTTGAATGAGGAAAAAGAGAAACTGCAGCAGCAGCAATGGCCAGCCTGTCGGCACCTACGGTTTCGGGTTTGCCAACAGGAATTGAAAACGGGAGAAGAGTGCTATGATTCAGGCGAATGAATTTTGTTCCGGATAAGAGAAGTTCATCAATTTCCCGGCTATGATCTACCACAGAGGAAAGAATTGATACAGAAGGCTTATGATAAGAAATAAGTTCATGTAATTCCGGAATAACATCTTTTCCAAAAACATGCATGGCTACAATTACATCTCTCTCAAAAACAGCGGCTTTCAACCTTGTGTTACCAAAGTCAAGGCAAATGGTTATCATGGGGCAAATATAGTGAGTGGTGAATAGTGAGTGGTGAGTAGTGAATAGTGAATCACTGCTGTCCGGTTAAAATTGCAATCTTCAATTGTTATAAAGACTTTTAATATTAAGCATGCAGAGGTTGGAACCACTGTTACGCCTTCGGCGAAGCACTAAGAA
>JAEZCV010000166.1 GCA_023429985.1 Bacteroidota bacterium
GTCATTATAGTGGCTGCTTTTACGGGCTTGTCCTTTTTCGATTGTGTTTGATGCAGGGCAGATGGCCGCCTGTCATCCATGGTTAGCTTGGTGATGAGAATGGCTTTCAATTGTACAATATCCACCCCCATTTTATTATAAACCGCCTGAGGAAGCAACGCAAGTTTTAAAAAAGTTTTATTGATGATGTTCATGGTTCAGGAATTCAATGCTTCATACAGATCATCTGCAGAATGTGAGAAACTGCTTTTTTGGGTCAGGTTGGCAAATATCTGCTCCAGGCTCTGGTTACCCGATTGCTGTTTCAATTCTTCAAAACTTCCATTGGCAATCACGCGCCCTTCATCAATTAATACGATCCTGTCGCTAACTTTTTCCACCACATCCATCATATGACTGCAATAAAAAATGGTATTGCCTTCCCGCGCCATCCTGCTGATCAGTTCTTTAATGGTAATAACACTGTTGGCATCGAGGCCGCTCAATGGTTCATCAAGAATAATAACATCAGGATTATGCATTAACCCGGAAGCTATCAAAACCTTCTGCCTCATTCCCTTGCTGAAACTGTCCATGCGCTGGTCTATATTATTTTCCATTCCAAATGCCTTCATCATTTTATTGATCCTGTCGGCACAAACTTCTTCCTCAATGCCATATAAGGCTCCACTAAAGTTTAAAAACTCCCGTGGGCTTAGTACATCATATAATTCGGCCAGCTCGGGAACGTAGCCAATGATGCGCTTCACATCAATGGTATTTGTTTTCACATCATAACCTTTTACAGTAACCGATCCCTCAAAATCGGTTAGAAGTCCGCATAAAATTTTTACAGTAGTGCTTTTGCCTGCACCATTTGGTCCAATGTATCCAATTACCTGCCCGGGATAAACATCCAGGTTGATATCTTTTAAAACCGTTTTGGTTCCATAGCTTTTAAACAGGTTCTTAATGCTGATGATAGGTTCCATTGATATTAATTATTTTATAATTCCTGCAAAACCATAAAAATACAAGGGTAAGAATAACTGTATGAATTACTTTCGGTTTTTATGCGAAAAGCCTTATTCCAGTTACATACTACCGTTTTTTTATGGGGATTTACAGGTGTTTTGGGCCGGGTGATAACGCTGGACCAGGCCTGGCTGGTATGGTACAGGCTTTTGATCACATCCATTTCACTCTGGCTTTTGTACTATTTTTTAAATAAAGTAAGGCGTCTTCCGCTGAAATCTATTTTATATATCGGGGGCATTGGAGTGATCCAGGCCTTGCACTGGGTGGCATTTTATGGAAGCATTAAATACGCCAACGTTACCATAGCACTTACAACATTATCCACTTCTGCTTTACTGGCATCTTTTATAGAACCGCTGTTTTTAAAACGGCGCATTGATGCTGTTGAGGTTTTCCTGGGATTATTTGCCCTCGGCGGCATCTTTATCATTTATAATACACACCTTGGTTTTTCTATAGGTATAGTAATCGGACTAATCTCTGCACTTCTAACCGTGATTGTTTCTGTTTTAAATAAAAAGATTGTTGACAATTACCATCCCGAACAAATTACGCTGTACCAGCTTACAGGAGGGTTTATAGGGCTGAGTTTACTAATACCCGTTTACCAGCATTTTCTACCGGAAGAAAACTTTATTCCTGTAGCTATGGACTGGCTCTGGCTTTTTGTGCTTAGCTGGGTATGCACCATTTTTACTTTCTACCTGTATATAAGATCATTAAAAAAAATTTCTGCATTTACCATGAACCTTACACTTACTCTGGAGCCTGTGTATGGGATCCTGCTCGCATTTTTATTGTACAGGGAAAATGAATATATGAATTCATGGTTCTACCTGGGTTTTGCACTCATTGCACTTTCTGTTTCATTTCATATGTTAAGATTGGTGCAAACACGAAACAAAAGACTTTGAACTTGTTAAAAAAGGCCAGGCTTCCCCGGCTTCAGCAATTTTGAAATTACCTTTGCACAACCCTGAAAATAATTTCCTGCACGATGATTGTTGAACAACAGCAGAATTAACCATGATGAAAAAAATATTATTTCTTACGCTCAGTTCTTTTCTTTTCTTAAATATTCAAGCCCAGGAAGAACAGGAGCCACCTCCGGTTCCTACACCCCGAATTGTTCCTCCATCTACCAATCGTTTATATGGTAAAATTGTAGATGCCGGTTCGCGCAAAGGTTTGGAAGCTGCATCGCTCCAATTATATGTTATTAGAAAAGACAGCCTTGGAAACAGGCTGCCCGACAGTCTTATTAGAGCTAAGCTCAGCGAACCTAATGGAGATTTTAATTTTACCGATCTGCCCCTGGCAGATAGCTTCAGACTGATAACCTCTGCGGTGGGTTTTGCACTTGATGAGCAGATCATTCAATTTGCCGTTAGCGCACAGCAAAGAACTGTAGAAAAAGATCTTGGTAATATTTCCCTTTCGCCTGAAGCGCAGCAAATGGAAACGGTTATCATCACTGCCCAAAGGCCTGCAATGGAAATGGGTGTTGACAGGCGAATTTTTAATGTTGATGCCAGTCTTACTGCCACAGGTGGTACAGGTATTGATATTATGAAAAACATACCTTCTGTTTCTGTTGATGCCGAAGGAAACGTTTCTTTAAGAAACAGCACACCCCAGATTTTTGTTGATGGCAGACCAACCATTCTTACACTTGACCAGATACCTGCCGATAATATTGAAAGGGTGGAATTGATCACTAACCCATCTGCAAAATTCGATGCGGCATCTACAGCCGGGATCATTAATGTTATTTTAAAGAAGAACAGGAGAATGGGCCTGAATGGTATTGCTTCAGTAGGTGGAGGATATCCCGATATTTTAAATGGAAGCCTCACATTGAATACACGCCAGGGAAAAGTAAATGTTTTTCTTAGCGGTAACTATAACCAGTCGGGCGGAATTGCCGAAGGCCAGACCTTAAGGACCAATAAGAATAATGGCATCGTTACCAATTATTTTAACCAGTATTCCGATAACGAAAGACTGAGAAGGTTTGCTTCAGTAAGATTCGGCCTTGATTATTTTTTAGATAACAGGAACACAATTACACTTTCGCAGAACATTGTAAACGGAAGATTTTCCAATACGGAAGAACAATACCAGGAATACCTTAATACTTCAAAATCACTGGAACGTTTTGGTGAGCGTTTTTCCGATAGCAGGAATGAATTCAAGCGTTATAACACGCAACTGAATTATACCCACAGGTTTCCAAAACAGGGACAGGAAATTACAGCCAATATCAATTATAATAAAGGAAGTGGCGAAAGCAATTCAGATATCATTAATGAATTTTTCTTCCCCGATGGCAGTTCTTTCGAACCTGCAACTACCGTGAGGAATACAGGTAGTAATGACAATAACCAATGGACGCTTCAACTTGATTATTCCAATCCTGTTGGCGAAAATGGAAAGGTTGAAACAGGTTTAAGGAGTTATATCAATAATTTTGAAAGCGATTTTAATGCCATTGCCATTAGTAATGGAAGTGAAACCGTATTGCCATTAAGTAACAATATTGGTTACAGGGAAATAGTAAATGCGTTTTATGTTACTTATTCCAACAAACTTTCAGAAACTTTTTCTTACCAGGCAGGTCTTAGAGCGGAGCAATCGAAGTTTGATGGCGAAATGCTGAATACAGGTGAAAAATTCGGGTATGACTATCCACGCGATTTTAAAGGATTGTTTGATGCATTGTTTCCCAGTTTGTTTTTAACAAAGCAGCTGAGCGATGATGTGGAAATGCAGTTGAATTATTCCAGGAGAATTCGCAGGCCCAATTTCTGGCAGTTAAATCCTTTCCTTAACATTAATGACCCTGTAAACATTAGCATGGGTAATCCAATGCTAAGGCCGGAATACACCAATTCTTTTGAACTCAATTATAACCAGAAATACAGGAAAGGCAATTTACTGGCTGTACTTTATTACCGCAATAACCAGGGCGATATAACACGATACAGCGACACAATTACGGCTGCCCAATTCCAGCAATTGAATAATGCGGCAGTAGATCCTAACGCGGTTCTCAATACATTTATCAATGCGCAGGCTACCAACAGGTTGGGTGCTGAATTTGTTTGGCAACACAAGTTTTCCCGGAATTTCGACATTACCCCTTCTGTTGATCTGCAGTACAGGAAAGTAATTGCAGGTGTTGAAGGTTTGAACCTGGATAATGAAGGATTTAACTGGGAGGCAAAGCTCATCACAAATTATAAGATCGAATCAGAATCTTCTCCCTTCTTTAATAACCTTGGCTTCCAGGTAATAGGTGAATACGAGTCGCCGGAAATTATTCCGCAGGGCAGAAGGGTGGAACAATACAGTGTTGACCTGGGTATCAGGAAGGAATTTTTACAGGAAAACAAGGCTTCTTTAACATTGAATGTGAATGATGTGTTTTGGTCAAACAGGTGGGGTTCTACAATTGATACGGAAAGATTCTTCCAGGATTCCTATCGCCGTAATGTCAGAACCTTCCGGCTTACTTTCAGTTATAAATTCGGTAATGCCAATTTCCAGTTGTTCAACAGGAATAACGACAGGGGAGATGATGAGGATTCTTAAATAGTTTAAAACTGTTTCTTTTCAAGACTGAATTTGCTTCCCTTCCTTTTAATGATAAAAAGGTCGCCATATTGAGTTTCAGGAAGGTCCTGCATGGCTTTGTATCCAAGCAAAGCATTTACTATATTATCAACGGTGTTTGAATGACCGGCAATAAGAATATTGTTTTTTGAAGTTCTTAATTGTTGAAAGAAAGTTGTATCCATTGGCTGGTAGGTTAACACATCAAGTTTTAATGCCTGCGCAAGTGGTTCCACCGTTGATTTCGTGCGTATGTACCGCGTAGCATAAATAACTGCAATCTTCTCTTTTAATAAAACCTGTTTCAAAACTTCTGCTCTTTTTTTCCCTTTTTCAGAAAGAGCTACATCGGATGTCATGGTGGTTGCTTCTTCTTTTTCTGCATGCCGAACAACATAATATTTTGTAGTGCTGCAAGAAAAAAACAGGAGAGTTAAAATAATCAACGTTTTGTACATGATATTACACAATTAACAGGTTAAATATAATCAGGTATACCATTTGAATTAAACTTTAATTAAATTAGGATATAAATTCAGCGACTATGAAACGTTTATCCGAAACCTGGTTTGCCGAAGGCTATATAGATTTTGAACTGAAGAAGTATACACTACTTGCTTATCTTAAAGAGATCAATACATATTTTGATGCAAACAAATTATATCCACAGCTAGCCGATCTTGTATTTCATTATAATAACATTGTGGCTTTCAGGGAGAATAAAAAATACCTGCAGGAGCATTTTCCTAAAAAGCTTACAGGTATACAAATCGAAAAATTACAGGTATTATATGAACAAATGATCGAGGATACAGAACTGATGGTGGAGCTGGAAGAGATTATTAATTATTCGGCGGGAGAAATGAGGTCAACCATTACAAACGGTGCTGAAATATATGATTTTGTGGAAGGTAATATGACCATTGAACCTATTGGAATTGTTCCGCTGGACATTCAGGAAGGATATTTCTTTCTTAGTTCAGGCAATTCAAAATCTACCCGTGTGTACCAGTACCGGTTATCCATATTCGAAAAGCATGATGAAAAATTCCGCAGCATTAAAACCGCTTATGTAGAACAAAGGCAAAGAACTATGGTAAATACCTACGAAAACATTAAGTATAACCTTATCCGCCAAAGAAGCGATCTTCCTAATCCCGCTGTTTACAGTATTGAAACAGAACTTAGCTTCCCCGTAGAAGAAACCCTGCTGCCCGTGGCAAAAAGGAGTTTGGTGAAGTATATTAGTGGTTGAGGAGGGGGTTAGATGGTTTAGGAGGTTTAGATAGTTTAGATAGTTTAGATAGTTTAGATAGTTTAGAGATTAGATGTTTAGGCTTTTAGCAATATATTCATTACCAATATATAGGTTATCTTAACTAAACAACTAAACAACTAAACTCCAACCTAAACCTTCCTCAAAAGTCCCTGTTCACATTAAAATTCTCCAGCTCATTGGCAACTGCCGTAAGAAAGGTTGCGCCAAGGCTTCCATCAACAATCCTGTGGTCGTAACTCATAGATAAATACATCATATGCCTGATAGCTATGCTGTCGCCATGAGGAGTTTCAATAACAACAGGGCGTTTTTTAATGGCGCCTACTGCAAGTATGGCCACCTGCGGCTGGTTGATGATAGGAGTGCCCATCAGGCTTCCGAAAGTTCCAACATTAGTAAGCGTAAAAGTTCCTTCAGAAATATCTTCAGGCTTTAATTTATTGCCTCTTGCCTGGTCGGCAAGTCCGTTTACTTTTTTGGCAAGTCCTACAAGATTCAACTGGTCGGCATTTTTAATTACAGGAACAATTAAATTACCGGTAGGAAGTGCGGTAGCCATTCCAATATTGATATCTTTCTTAACAATGATATTGTTGCCTTCAAGTGAACTGTTGATCATCGGAAAGCGTTTGATGCAACGAACAACAGCTTCTATAAATAAAGGTGTGAAGGTGATTTTGGTACCTTCTCTTTTTTCAAATTCTTTTTTCACCTTATCCCGCCACATTACCAGGTTGGTAACATCGGCTTCGGTAAATGAGGTTACATGCGGACTGGTATGCTTGCTTTTTACCATGTGATCGGCAATCAGCCTGCGCATCCTGTCCATTTCAATAATTTCAACATTACCTTTCACTGCCGGAGCCGACTGGGTTTCGAGTTGCCTGTTCTCCACCTTTTCTACAGGAATA
>JAEZCV010000170.1 GCA_023429985.1 Bacteroidota bacterium
CCTATGGCGCTCTGCATCACGCAAAGTTTTCTTTTCAAAATTTTTTTCCAGCGCTTCTTCCAGGTTGATCCCGGTTTGGTTGGCAATGCATAACAAAACCCACAGTACATCGGCCAGTTCGTCGGAGAGCTCCTTTCCTTTATCGGATTCTTTAAAAGATTGTTCGCCGTATTTGCGGCTCATGATGCGCGCCACTTCTCCCACTTCTTCTGTAAGGATGGCCATATTGGTGAGTTCATTAAAATAGCGCACGCCCGTGGTTTGTATCCACTGGTCAACTTTTGCCTGTGCTTCCGTCAAGGTCATGATGGTTAAGTTTTATATTCATTAATGTGGCAATGGAAGTAGCACGGTGTTTCATGAGCGTGGCTCTGTTGCCCTCGAATCTTTCCTCAATGGTTGCATGAAAAATTTTGAGCCAGCGATCCAGGTGTTCTTTTTTGATGGAGGAAAGGTGATGAATATGCTGATGAACCTCCATTACATTTTTCCTGTAGCCCTGCGTATTAAAAATGATAGATTCCCAGAAATCGGTTATGCGTGGAATATGGGTTTCGAGGTTGAGGGGAACCACTTCGGTAAAAAACCTGCCAATCAGGTCATCGGCAAAGGCGCGGGTGTAAAATTCCTGCAGCAATTTTTCAATATCACTTCTACCTGAAATATCATTTTTCATAGGAGGTAAAGGTAAAATGAATTTCAGCTATCATTCTTTTGATTTTGTATCAATGAAAATAGTAACAGGACCATCATTCACCAGTTCCACTTTCATGTCAGCACCAAAAACTCCCGTTTGAATTTTTTTTCCCAGCAATTGCTGTAAACGTTCAATCATTTTTTCATAAAGCGGAATGGCAACAGCTGGTTTTGATGCTTTAATATAACTGGGGCGGTTACCTTTTTTGGTGGAAGCATGCAGGGTAAACTGGCTTACGAGTAAAATATCTCCATCTACTTCAATTAGCGAACGGTTCATAATACCATCTTCGTCATTAAATATGCGCAGGTTAACGATCTTGTTGCAAAGCCAGTCAATATCATTATTATCGTCTGTGTCTTCTATGCCCAATAAAACAAGCAATCCTTGTTCAATGTTTCCCCTCAATTTCCCTTCTATGGTTACACTGGCTTTGGAAACTCTTTGAATGACGGTGCGCATGGGGTAAATGTTTAATTATTCGCAATTATAAGAAAGATGGGTTATAGAACGCAGATGACGCTGATTGGGCAGATTGGCGCAGATTAGATGCACTATGCATAATAAAACGCAGAATAAAATGATTATCTATCAGCGTTCATCTGGCCCATCTTGTCATCTGCGTTCTATAATCCAACCCCAATGGCTACATTTTTGTATTTCTACTCCCAAAAAACTTATGCGGAAGTTTAGCTTGAAGCTGGTTTGGCAGGCTCTGAAGGATGCATTTAAAGGATTTAGTAATGATAAAGTGCCCAAGCTCAGCGCTTCACTTGCTTATTATACAGTTTTTTCTATTGGCCCGCTTTTGATCTGTATCATCTTCCTCAGCAGCATTTTTTTTGGCCAGGAAGCTGTTGAAGGATCTATATATGGACAAATTCGTGGATTTGTTGGAAGTGAAGCCGCAGCCCAGCTCCAGGAAATGATCAAAAACGCTACCCTCACTGAAACAGGCAGCATTTCTGCAATTATCGGGATCGTTGCACTGCTAGTTGGCGCCACAACCATGTTTGCCGAACTACAGGATTCGGTAAATATGATTTGGGGTTTAAAACCTAAACCAAACGTTGGCATCATGAAAACCATTCTAAACCGCCTGCTTTCTTTTGGTATTATTGGTAGTCTTGTTTTTTTATTACTGGTTTCACTTGCAGCTTCTGCTCTCATTAATGGATTAGGTGAACGATTGCAGGCATACTTTCCGGATGTTACGGTTGTATTGTTCCAGGTGATCAACTGGCTGCTTACCATAATAGTAACCACCATTCTTTTTTCTGTGGTGTTTAAAGTACTGCCCGATGCAAAGATCAGGTGGAAAGATATTTTTCCGGGTGCACTGGCTACCACCTTACTGTTTTTACTTGGCAAATTCCTCATCTCTTTTTACATCAGTACCAGCGAGGTAGGAAGTACTTATGGTGCAGCAGGATCCTTTGTGATTCTTCTACTCTGGGTTTATTATTCTTCCATCATTTTATATTTCGGTGCCGAATTCACCAAGGCCTATGCATTTGATAAAGGGGCCCGCATCCGGCCCAATCATTATGTGGAGTGGGATGAGCATGATAAATCGCTGCCACCGCAATTAAAGTCCAACCAAAGACAAACGCCTGAAAAGATCAACAGGCAGGAACCTGCAACTCCCAAAAAAGTGAAAAATCCCATGATGCACCAGGCAGCTTCATATGCCAGGCCCCAATCAAAAAAGAAGAGAAAAAAGGGTCCGGGTATGGGTACAATTTTATTTGGATTACTGATCTATTTCTTTAAAACATCCGGCAAAAGAAGAACCGGCTAGAATACGCCGTTGGGTGGAAAATATTGCACGCCTATCTTTGCGGCCATTATGGCAACAGACAGTAACAGGTTCCAGGCGATCATTTCTCATTGTAAAGAATATGGATTCATCTTTCCATCATCCGAAATATACGATGGCTTAGGCGCTGTATATGATTATGGTCAGTGGGGAAGTGAACTGAAAAAAAACATCAAAGATAACTGGTGGAAAAGCATGGTGCAGATGAACGAGAATATCGTTGGCATTGATGCTGCCATTTTCATGCATCCTACCACCTGGAAGGCCAGCGGCCATGTTGATAATTTCAGCGATCCTATGATCGACAACAAGGACAGTAATAAAAGATACCGTGTAGATCATCTTATTGAAGCAAAGGCCGATGAACTGGAACAGCAGGGACAAAAAGAACAGGCTGAGATCTTGTTGAAAGAAATGGATGTGCTGCTTGCTGAAAATAATTTTGATGGATTGAAAACACTGATCGAAAATAATAAGATCAAGTGTTCAATAAGCAATACTTCCAACTGGACCGATGTAAGGCAATTCAACCTGATGTTCTCTACTGAATTTGGTGCCTTATCATCGGAAGAAGAGGATAATAAAATTTACCTGAGGCCTGAAACAGCTCAAGGTATATTCGTAAACTTTTTGAATGTACAGAAGTCGGGAAGGATGAAAATTCCTTTTGGTATTGCACAAATTGGGAAAGCTTTTAGAAACGAAATTGTTGCAAGGCAGTTCATTTTCCGCATGCGTGAATTTGAACAAATGGAAATGCAGTTCTTTGTTCGTCCGGGTACACAAATGCACTGGTATGAGCACTGGAAGGAAGAACGAATGAAATGGCATTTGAGCCTTGGTATTCCTGCAGCTAAATACCGCTTTCACGATCATGTGAAACTGGCCCACTATGCCGATGCTGCCTGCGATATTGAATATGATTTTCCCATAGGTTTTAAAGAAGTGGAAGGCATTCATTCACGCACCGATTTTGATTTAAAGAAACACCAGGAATACAGTCGTAAAAAGATCCAGTATTTTGATAACGATCTTGATGAAAATGGAAAGGCATTTGGAAATTATATTCCTTATGTAGTGGAAACATCCATAGGTGTTGACCGTACGGTAATGATGGTTTTGAGTGAGGCTTATGTGGAAGAAGATCTGAGCACCGATGAAAAAAAGGACAGCAGGGTAGTGCTAAAGTTTCCTCCCAAACTCGCTCCCATCAAGCTTGCCGTGTTACCATTGGTTAAGAAAGACGGCCTGCCGGAAATTGCAAAGCAGTTGATGAATGATTGCAAGCCGCACTTCCGTTGTTTTTACGAAGAAAAAGATACAATCGGGAAAAGATACAGGAGAATGGATGCATTGGGAACGCCGTTCTGTGTAACCATCGACCACCAGAGCAAAGAAGATAATATGGTAACCATTCGCCACCGCGATTCCATGATACAGGAAAGAATTCCCATCGACCAGGTTAAAAATATTGTAAAGGAAGCTATTGGGATATGATGAAGTAATATTAGCTCTCTTGAGTGATGTGGACTGCAAAATTTCCGGATCAATATATTAGCTTCCTGTTGACTTCATTTTGGTTAAATTTGGACAATGGAAAAAACAGGCTACATAGAAATTAGAATTACAGGTTCAAAGGGAAATCTTGAACTTTCCCCAGAGAACTTTGATATCCGCGAGGTGATTTCTATTCTGGAAAATGCTGAAGACTTGTTATTTCCAAATGATAAAAAGGAAAGACCTATCCTAAGTTACAAAATCGAGAAAGGTTCAGTCCGCCATATT
This sequence comes from Bacteroidota bacterium, assembly GCA_023429985.1. Classification (GTDB taxonomy): domain Bacteria; phylum Bacteroidota; class Bacteroidia; order Chitinophagales; family Chitinophagaceae; genus Flavisolibacter. The sequence goes on from JAEZCV010000170.1 coordinate 4,302, forward strand.
TTTAAAACCTCAGTTCAATATATAATAGGCTTTAATGCAGTCATCGGGCAAGTCGGTCAATCAAAAAATATTGATTTTTTGGATTTACCTACCGCAAAGGCTATTGAAAACATTCAGGGAATTGCTTCAAAAAAAGACTACACTTTTACAATTTCTACATCTGTTGAAAACTCAAATGAATTAAAAATTGACAGAACTACAAATTTCTACAGGGCTGAAAACGTTTGGGTTGATGCGGAATTTTATTTGTATGGGAAGGTAACAAATGCAGGTGGAAAAGAAAGAGCAAACATTCATATTTACACAGAAGAATTGGGAACCGTTAGAATTGAAACACCAATTTCCTTCTTAGAAGAATATGAGGAGAACCTTCTTTATAAAACTTTTGGCATTCGAACCGTTGGAAAGCAACATTCCGAAACTGGAGAGATTGACAAATCTTCATTGAAATTTCTTGAATTGATAGATTACGAACAATCGTATGATGAAAAGTATTTAAAGTCCTTAAGGGAAAAGGCTAAAAAATCGTGGCTTGGCAAAGTAGGCGCCGATAAATGGCTTCGAGAATTAAGAGGAGGTTATGAAGCATAGATCTGTTCTTCTTGATACAAGTTTTTTCCTGCGGTTTTTGAATGACACCGATCCTTTATTCAAAAATGCGGATGGTTACTTCCGGTATTTCCTTCAGCAGAAAATAGACATGCTTATTTCTACAGTTTCTATAGCTGAGTACTGTGTGGGAGGAGAGGTGCATGAGCTGCCGCTAAAGAATTTACAAATACTTCCTTTGAACCTTGATCATGCAAAAAGGACTGGTGAGTTTGCAAAACTTGTTTTTCTGCACAAAGGAAAATTAAATCTGAATGAGCGAAATATTATTCCTAATGATACTAAACTCTTTGCACAAGCAGACATTGAAAAATCTGTAGAGTTTTATTTATCTTCCGACACAGAGAGTTTAAAAATATTTAGTTTACTCAAACAATTGGATAAGCCGAAATTTCAATTTATTGACTTGAACATTCCTCATTCACAAACATTTGGCGTTTTAGACCTATAATTTATGCTGATTTTCATGGAGAGCAGGCTTTATCCCATTAATAGGCAAAGACCTTATACAGTTATTTGGTGGTGTGAGTATTGGTTATAATTTCTAACCATAGAGTTCCAGGTGTATTGCCTTCTTATCATAACCTAAATCAACAATTCTTTTCCTGGCTTCATCAATCATTACTTTCCATCCGCATAAATAAAAATGCGCAGGTAATGGTTCGGGACTTCCCTTCTTTTTTTCGTTTACCAGGTTTTCATAAACTGCATGAACATACCCGCAGCAGCCTTCCCATTGTTCCCGCGATAAAGTAGGGATGTAATGAAATCCGGGGATGTCATTTTCAAGCGCTTTTATTTCATCATAATAAAGAAGATCTTTTTTGGAACGGGTTCCGTAAATCAGGTAAATATCCCTGTGTTCGGTATCATGCAGTTTGATATGGTTGAGCATGCTTCTAAATGGCGCTATGCCTGTGCCCGTACATATTAAATAAACATCTTTATCTAAAGGCGTTGGCAGTACAAAAGAACCGAGCGGTCCTCTAAGGGTAATCTCTGATCCCGGTTTTATTTCATTGAAGAGGTATGTGGTGCCTGCCCCATTTTCGAGTAAAACAATCAACAATTCAATGGTGTTTGAACCATCCGGCCAGGAAGCAATTGAATAACTTCTCCATCTTTTATTAGGTTTTTCATGAATAGGCAGGTCCAGCGTTACAAATTGTCCGGGAATAAAATCAAAGGAATCGAGCTCAGGAATTTCTATCCAGAACCTGCGTGTATTATAGGTTTCATCCTCTATCTGGGATACTATGCCTTTAAGCCAGGGTTGAAGCGCCATAGCAAATATTTAACAGGTTTTGAATAACTAATTGAGAATTATCCCGTTTCTAAGTTATCCACATTTTTTGGCTATTGGCACAGTAGTTGAAAATATATTCTGCGAAAAGCGATAATAATCTAATCAATATATTTTAGTCGGACGGTTTAGGTTGAGGCCAGTATTCTTACTGGCTTCTTTTTTTTATTGCATGGCCGCTGCTTCAAGCCTTTTAAACTCCTTTTGCGAATTGAAATAAAACCTGCCGTTTTGCTTATATACAATCACTAATGCATTGTTTTTTGTTTGCTCGTTGATATCTCCATATTGCTTTGATTCGGTATAAGGTGCAGGACTTAATTGTAAAACCTTCCGTGTTGTAGATGGCACAAGCTCAACTGTATCTCCCAATGGAGTTGTGTTTATTACAGGCGTTTTCGAAATCACTTCCATTCTTACCGAATAAACCTTTCCATGTATCCAGATCTCGGCCGGATAGATACGAGATGTAGATGTTATATAAATGAAATAATTTTTTGCTCCATTGCTTTCCGTTTTAATCTCAGATCCTCCTTCTTCTATTACACCTCGCTGTGCACCGGGTAGAACAGATTGCTCATATGCATAAATGGTAGCATTGCCTTTTGTTTGCGACTTGGAATTGCATGCACAAAAGGAAAAGAGCAGGATGAAAATGTATTTTTTCATAATCGTTATTTATTGCCTGATAATCTTTTGAACGTGGCGATATCTCGAATTGTTACTATAGATTGAAATTATATACGATCCAGTTGCAAGCGCGGAAAGGTCGATTTCGCCATTTGAATAAGGATGATGTCGCCGGTAAATAATGCGACCATTCATATCGGTTACCTGCACAGCAAGATGTTTTACAGCAAACATATTCCCGGCGGTGAACTGCACCTTTCCTGATGTTATGGTGGGAAATACATTTTTAATAAAATTTCCATCATTTGTAACAGGCTGTAGGGCTGTGTTTTGAGTAGGCACCCAGTTGGGTGTACCCAGGTAGGTGAAATACATGCCATTACCATGGGTTCCAATCACCATTACATTGTCGGCAGGCCTGTAAACCATAGACGCAATTACAGCAAGGTTTAAACTTCCATCGCCTTCTCTTACCCAGGTAGGTGATCCGCCCGAGCTGAAAGTTTGTTCCAGGTTAGTGGTACTGAATAAACCGGCTCCTGTGCCCACATAATATTCGGTAACAGGGTTGTTTGATGCATCAAGTTTTACAGCAATGATGCAGCTTCTGCCTGAAATAAACCCCGAATTGGAAGTTCCGGCAAGATTGCCTTCGGCCTGCCTCCAGGTGGGTGAAGCGGATTTGGCATTGTTGGTCCACCAGATATTTACCAGGTTCACCAGCCCGCTTCCAATGGTAATTCCATAGTTGGAAACTACGGCCAACACTTCATTATCGTTATTAGGGTTAACAGCTATGTCCTGCACATTGCCCGACAGGCCGGGTGGCGTTATATTCACAGGCGCCTGGGTTGCGCCAAAATTGCGTGGATCGTCTATACGGTAGATCCTGCTGTTGGTGGTTCCAATAAATAATGAATGTCCGGAATGATAAGGGCCTCGTGTAAATGCCATGCCCCTGATGGCGTTTGTAGTGGAGCCTCCTATGGCATTTGAAACTCCGGTAAGTTCCGTCCAGCCACCGCCTGAAACACTTGATGCTGTAGTTGTACGAAACAGACGATTGAAATTTACGTAATAAAGGTCTTCCGTGTTTTCCGGGTTCAACCGGAAATTGGTAACAAACTCGCCGTAGCCATTTGTATAAAATGGATTTTCGGTTAAATCATCCGGCCTGATATTGCTAAAACTTGGAGAAGGCGTCATCCGGTATCGGAAAATGTTTCCCAACTGGTAACCTCCATAAAGAAACTGTTGCTGGGTTGTGAGGTTATATCTTGAAATGCCAACAGAGGTTCCGTCGGCACTAAAAATAAGCTGGTGATTATTGCTGTCCTGCGGCGGTGTGCCTAAAATTCCCATGCGGTCGCGTAAGCGCACACCATTATCCTGTGAACCTCCCGCAAAATTATTTCTTCCCGCGTCGGGGTCCATGGCTACATGGTAATACTGGAGGGTCTGGTAATTGGCCATGGTCCAGTTCACCGGCGTTGCCATTATGTTAGTGGTAACCTGAACCCCACCGTCGTTAGCGCAGATCATTTCATTGGGATTGATGGGATTAAAAGCCATTTCATGAATATCGGGATGGCTACCGGGATATAAACCATAAGTGAAATTGGTGGCATATCCACCGATCCATGCTGTATTGATAGTGGTGGAAAATCCATCGGTTGACCGGTACAAATTGGTTCCTCCAATAAAAACAGTATTGGGTTCATCAGGTTTCACTCTAACGATCATATCATAACCACCCTGCACGGCGAGGGGGTCGGATCCCGAAAGGTTTCCACCTGCGAAATCCGGCATATTTGTCGACCTGTTGCTCCAGCTTATGGTGGAGCCCGAAAATTCAAACCGGAAAAGATCCGCTTCCGGATCAAGCGATGGAGGGTCGCTGCTCAGTCCATTCTCATACATCACATAACCAATGTTATTGTTGGAGGGGGCAAGGGTTACAATAATCCTGCGGCCCGCAGTTGTAAGAGAATTTCCTCTCCATCCGGGAACTGAATCCACCCCGGGATTTTGTCCGCCGGCAATCCTTACAAAAGAAGATGGATCGCCTGTGGAAGATATCCAGAGGCCGCGGGAACTTACATCAGGATTTCCACCGTTAACAGAAAGAAATACCCTTCCGGAATTGCTGATATATAGATCGCATTGACCATTCTCACTATTGGAAGCCCCCGAGGCTCCAAAAACAACCTGGAAGGAATTGCCACCATCCGTAGATCTTACCAGCCTTCGATGCGCTGCTATGTATAGATCCCCATTTACCGGATTCACCATCATCCGGTGAATAATGTCGAAGGGGTGATCGAATACTTCCAGTATACCGGCGCCAAGAGTGGTTCCATTCAGGTCGGTTACATTCAGGGTAAGCTTTGTCCAGGTTACGCCGTTATTGGTGGATTTCCAAATGCCATAACCCAGGTAAGGAGCTCCCACCTGCGAAGCTGTGTTTCCCTGGAATTCACCTCCTCCGGCATACCAGGTATCCTGGAATCCGGGCCTGGGATCCTGCGCCAGCGCGGTAAGGTTGTGAATATCATTGCTTGGATTCACCAGGGTCCAGTTAAGTCCGCCATCCGTAGAACGCATCAGTCCACCGCTTACACATCCCGATAAAACCACGCGGTTTGAGCCTTCGTTAAACCTCACATCATAGGCCACCGCTCTTGTTCTTCCTCCAATATTCAATGGTCCGGCAGGTATGTAGCTGTTATTTACATTGGTTTGATTGGTTTCAAATTCACCTGAAACAGACCCTGTACTTTTAGCCGGAATAGTACGGGCAAAAACAGCTTCTTTTTCAAATATGCCTCTTGGAATTTTTCCTGTTGCCGGATCTTTCAACGTTTCCAGGTCGTACATAGCACGCGCTTCAAAATAGCCGGCAGGTGCGCCCCTGCCTCTTTTCTTCTCTTTTTTTAATGGTGGAGGTTCTTTTAATTGCTTTGAAATCATGATCCCTCCAAAAAGCAGGAAGCAAAAACCAATTATCAGAAAGCTTATTTTTTTTGCCATTCGGTTTACGGTTGTGGGTAGCGGTAAGGGAAGATAATAATTACTACAAAAAACACATGCCAGCGCAAAAAAAAGGGCCGTTCTGCGAACGACCCTTAAAAACTTTGAAAATGATTATTCAACAACAATTTTGGTATGGTATACCTTATTGCCATGCTGCACACGAAGAATATACAATCCGGAAGCAATGTTCCTGATGTTCAATTGTTCGGTAAACAGTCCCTGGAACTTAGGATAAGCTTTCGTCATGATCCTTTGTCCCTGGATATTTAAGAACTCAATTTGAAGGTCTTCTTTTTTATCTACTTTGAACTGCAATACAAAACTTCCTTTGTTTGGATTGGGCGCTACCGAAAGTCCGATCTCGGTTCCCGGGAGGTTCACCACTGAATTTACAATGAAATTCACAGGCTCCGAGGTCATCTGGCAACCGTATTGGTCGGTAACTCTTACTTTATAGAAACCTGAAGCAACCGGTTTGTATTTCTGCTGGTTGGCACCATTGATAGTTACATCGTTCAATAACCACTGGTTGCCTGTAGCGCTGCTACTCCTTAAGGAATCGGTGCCTATTTGTGTTACCACCGGTGTTGGGGCATCAGCCACAACAACAGTTGTTCTCGGACTGATACAATCTGCTGTTCTCACCTTCATATCATAGAGGAAGAAATAGAAGTTCTGGAAATTACTTCCACCGCTATTTCCTGTAAATGAAATTAAACCCGGTATGGTAAATGGATAAGGATTCCCGGAGACATTATCGTTCCGGAAAATATTTGCATTGCCCAGGGTTTGAACAAGTATTACATGGTCGCCTTGTGGAAGATCGAGGTTAAGCTGATAAACTGCACCCTGGTCGGCCGGATCGTTGGGCTGATTACCCGAAGCAGGGTTTGCCGATGTTGGGTAAACATCAATAGTGGTTGTTGAGATCACATTCACTGTAGAACCATTCAAGGTACCTACAATAAAATTGATCTTTCCTGCCTGCTTGATATACAATTTCGCTGATTCCAGGATGGTAGGCGCCGTGCTGTTATAACGCATATAATGGCTGCTGGCAATATCGGTAGTGCTGATATAATTTCCTCCACCGGCAAATGCATCTTTACCCGATAATCCTACCGTTCCTCTTGCACCACTTCCCACATAAAATGTATTGTTGCCGGGAATATTTGTTGTGGTAGCAGAAACGCCGGAAGCAAATGGTGTATTGCTGGCTGCATCGGTATACCAGAAATAGTTGGATTCCGTTGCAGGGCTGGTAACTTTCAACATAGCATTAGCACCGCAAATTACACCGCCGGCTGCAGGTGCTGCAGGATTGGGGGCAATAACTACAGAAGCATTCAAAACATCATTTTCCGTAACCTGGTCTGCCGGATCGGAAACCGTAGCCTTGAATGAATAGGTTTTTCCTGCTTCACTGGCAAAAGGCGTCTGGAAAGTATAGTTAACGGTGGCACCCGGAGCAATTGTTCCGGTATAGCTTGCCGTTACAGTACTCACAAGCGTTGCACCCTCTTTAATTTCAATTTCTACAGGCACATTTGTTTTGGCAACCGTGCCATTGTTCTTAATGGCAATGGTAACATACTGGGAAGGATTTTCGCAGGTATTATCCGCTGGTCCTTCAATAGAAGAAATTACAAGGTCGTTTTCCGGCGCAACAAAATTAATGGTGTAATCCTGGGTTTCACCATTTGCATAAGTGCCACAAGGATTAACAGCCGAAGCATTTGATGTTTGCTGCATTACGATGCGCATAGTGGTTGAATTGCCCACTACCACAGTACCGGGCACGGTAACATTAGCGGTGAAATTTCCGTTGCCGGCAATTACAGCACTTGTTGCTACCAGTTCGCCTGCATCCTCAAAGCTTCCATTAGCGTTCCAGTCGATATAAACTTTGGCAATTTTATCTGCATTTCCTGCGTCGCAGCTATTTAAGGCTATGAACAGGGGAAGGGTTTCATTTGGTTCAACCGCTCCCGAGATGGAAGTGTTATTAGCATAAGTGGTACATCCGGCAGGATTTTGTTTTTCAATACCTGCAAAAGAAACACTGTCAATACGGGCGCCGGTGTTTGAAGTGGCATTTGATGCACAATAAACCGGTCCGCCAACTCCACTGATGATAAGTGAGTATGCCTGGCTGCCTCTTTGTAAACTGCCTTTATGGGTAATTGTCAGCGTATAGGTTTCACCAACAACTGCGGCAGGGATCTCGATCTTTTCAACATTGTCGCGGAAATTATCACCGGTAGTGGCCTGGGCCGAAGGGCTGGCAGGGTTCAATATCCAGGGTGAATAAGTATCTGTGCCCTTGGTAATTCTCATATCAAGGTCATGTACAAGCTTAAGTTCCGGATTGTTGAGAATATTTGAAGTAACTACAGTGCCTTTAGGGTCGGTCCATACCAGCGTTGCTTTAATGGGCCCGTCGGCTACAATATTGGTAGTGAAGGTTTGCCCATTGGTAAGTACATTTTCATAAATCCTGTGGCTGCCTGTGTTTTGCGACTTAATTATATCGGAACCTTTGTTTACGTTTACCACACCCCAGCCGAAGGTATAGTCAGGACCATTGAAGAATCCTGCTTCATCTGCAGTATGTATAGTTACGCCCTTTAAGGTAGAAGCACGCATGAAAGCACCGGCATTTAGCTGAGAATAATATTCCTGCAGCAACAATAATGCACCGGAAACATTGGGTGCCGCCATAGAGGTGCCGCTGTAGGTGGCATAAGCATCATCGCTTGAAGCAATGGAGGAAAATAAATTCACACCCATAGAAACCACATCCGGCTTAATTCTGCCATCATCGGTGGGTCCCCAGCTGCTGAACTGGCTGGTAGATACACCAAAAGCATTCTGCCATCCGCTGGGTAAACCATTTATGGCTCCCACCGTTAAAATATTTTTTGCAGTACCGTAAGTAGAGATGATTCCAAAACCATCATTACTGCTGATGCCTGCCGGCCTGGGTGCAGAAACCCAGTTGTTGGAGGCATCTCTTCTCCAGTAAGTACTACCTACCTGGGGTCCGTTTTCATTTCGGTTATTACCTGCCGATTTTATTATCAGGTAATAAGGCGCATTATAGGCAATGGAATCCCAAAGCTGGGCTTCCTGGTTATAATATCCAAAATTGCGGTCTTCATTATCACCCCACTGGCCCAGGAACTCCCAGCGGCTGCTGGTTTCATTCCAACTCCATCCGGCCGGTGTACCATAAGAGTGATTGGAAATAAGAAGGGAAGATGCCCTGCTGAACATTTCACTGATATGATTGCTGAAATCAAAAGCAAGAATTCCCTGAATACCGTTAGCCATTCCCTTGGCATTGGCGGAAACACCGGAAGCTATCATGGTTCCGGCAACGTGAGTGGCATGGCTGCTGTTAGAAGACGATCCATCTATCTGAACCACTCTTCCGGAAAGTTCCTGGTGGGTAAGCCTTACACGGCCACCGTCCCAAATGGCAAGTTTATCTTTCATATTAGCCGAAGACCCCGTGAGATTTAAACCACTTGATCCTCCCGTCCACAAATGATTGGCGCCAATTGTATTGGCAGCTGTAACATTCGATTCGGTAACCAGGTAGATGGGCGCTCCATCCGGACTTACACCTACAAGAAAAGCAATATTTCCTCCTGATGTTTTATAACTGGGGGCCCATCCTTTTTCTTTGGCAAGCTGGAGGGCTTTTTGAAAGTTTTCCGTTTCTTTTTTAGCATGCGACTGTGCAGCATTCTGTAGAACGATTTCTTTGGTTCTTTCCTGTGAAAAACCTGAAAAACACAAAACCTGGAATGCAAAAGCAGTCAGCGCGAATTTTTTAAACATAGATTAAATTAGTTGATGGCAGACAATTAAACCCTCTTAGGGTTCACTAAATTAGATACTTTCGCTCTTAAAATCATCATATGAAGGCAGTTTTTGGCTTATTTTACATTATCCTGATGTTTTCAGCTTGTTGTTCAACCAATCATTCTCAATCACTTAACAATGTGAAACAGGGTATCCAGGGCTATGTTACCGAGATCAAAGGAAACCAGATGCCGGGTCCCGACCGTAAGCCGGAACCTGCCAAAGGCATTCAAACCGATGTGTTTATTTATGAAGTAACCACTATGGATGAAGTAGATGCGGTTGAACATGAGCCGTTTTATCGTTCCATCCGCACTAAATTCATTAAGTCCATTAAATCCGGCAAAGACGGATTTTTTGCCACCGACCTCGAACCGGGAACCTATTCCCTGTTTACAAAAGTTGATGGTCTATACTATGCCAACAGCTTTAATGGTAAAAACCAGATTCAGGCCGTTGAAGTTTTGCAGGACAGTATTGCTGAAGTTAACATAATCATAAGTGCTAAGGCCACGTTTTAGTTCTTTGCGCTCTATCTTTGCCAGCCTTTTCGGGGATTGGTAAATGAGTAGTAGTGCTTTATTGAATAAATATTTCGAGTCACCCCTGGTTTTTCAACTTAGGGACAAGCTTTCTTTTGCCCGGCCACAGAAAATATATCTTAAAAACTTACAAGGCAGTTCGTCGCAGTTCCTGGCCTCTGCCATTTTTCTTCATCCTTCCTGCGAAGAACTGAACCATGTTTTTATTTGTAATGATGAAGAAGACGCAGCTTATTTTCATAACTCGATAGAGAATCTCACGCAGGCACTGAATGTTTTTTATTTTCCTTCATCATTCAAGAACAGGAAAAATTTCCGCCTGCTGAATTCATCCCACATCATGCTTAGAACAGAAGCGCTGAGCCGCTTCTCTTCAGCTGCAGGTAAAAGAGCAGGTGCAATGGTGACCTATCCCGAAGCGGTTTTTGAAAAAGTGGTGCTGCCTTCTGCCATCTCTCAAAATATCATTTCAATTAAAACGGGAGATGAAATACATCCCGATGATCTTTTTTTAAAACTGGTGAACTTCGGTTTTGAAAGAACTGATTTTGTTTATGAACCGGGACAGTTTGCAGTAAGAGGCGGTATTCTTGATATTTATTCTTTCGGGAATGAAAAACCTTACCGTATTGAACTTTTTGGAAATGATGTGGATTCCATTCGTATCATCGATCCGGAAACTCAACTGAGTGAAAGAAGATTACTGCACGTTAACATCATTCCCAATGTAGATACGCAGTTTGATAACGAAGCAAAAGTTTCATTGCTCGAATTCCTTCCTGTCAATACGGTGATCTGGATCCAGGACGAAGCATTTTTAAAAGAAAGATTGCTTACTGCTGCCGAAGACCTGCAGCATTTTATTGACCTGGTTCCTTCGCAGCCTGTTAAAGAAGAAGATGCGGATGATAAGATGATCAAAAAAAATGTTCATCCCGAAGAGTTTATTAATGCCGAAGAATTTTTCCTTCAGCTGGAACAAAAACATCTGGTATTTTTTGGCCATACTGCACCCGGAAATGCTGTTTTTGAAATTGAATTTCACACAAAGCAGCAACCCGCCTTTAACCGGCAGTTCGACCTGTTGATCAGCGATCTGAAATCATGGGAAAGTAAAGGTTTTGAGATCAACCTGTTTGCAGAAAATCCCAAACAACACGAAAGACTTTTTACCATTTTCCAGGATCTGAAGGCCGAGGTTCATTTTAATCCTGTTGCCACATCCATTCATGAAGGTTTTATTGACGAAGACCTGAAGATTGTTTGCTATACCGATCACCAGGTTTTTCAGCGCTATCATAAATACAGGGTAAAGCAGGCATACAATAAGAATAAGGCGCTCACCTTACGCGCGCTGCGCGAATTGCAGCCGGGCGATTTTGTTACACATATTGACCATGGAGTGGGTGTTTACAGTGGGCTTCAAAAAATTGAATCAAATGGTAAGATGCAGGAAGCAGTGCGCATCATTTATAAGGACAGTGATATTCTATACGTAAACATTAACTCCTTACATAAAATTGCCAAGTACACAGGTAAGGAAGGAACAGTTCCAAAAGTTAATAAGCTGGGAAGTGATGTTTGGAACAGGTTAAAAGAAAAAACAAAGACCAGGGTCAAGGAAATAGCCATTGACCTGATACAATTATACGCGCAAAGAAAGGCCCAGTTGGGATTCCGCCATACGCCCGATAATTACATGCAAACCGAACTGGAAGCATCTTTTATTTATGAGGATACACCGGATCAAAGCAAGGCAACTGCCGATGTAAAAAAAGATATGGAATCGGCTTCACCTATGGACCGGCTGGTTTGTGGAGATGTGGGTTTTGGAAAAACAGAGATCGCGGTGCGCGCCGCTTTTAAAACGGTGGTGGATGGAAAACAGGCCGCCATTCTTGTTCCTACTACCATTCTTGCATTTCAGCATTATAAAACTTTCAGTGAAAGGCTTAAAGATTTTCCTGTTACGGTGGATTACATCAACAGGTTCAAATCTTCGAAAGAAAAAAAACTTACCATGCAAAAACTTGCAGAAGGTAAGGTTGATATCATTGTAGGAACTCATGCCATTTTGGGAAAGGATGTAAAGTTTAAAGACCTTGGCCTGCTGATTATTGATGAAGAACAAAAATTTGGTGTGGCCCACAAGGAAAAGATCAAAACCCTGCGCACCAATGTTGATGCACTAACGTTAACGGCTACCCCAATTCCGCGAACACTGCAGTTTAGTTTAATGGGAGCGCGTGACCTATCCATCATAAATACGCCTCCGCCGAATCGCCAGCCTATACAAACGGAATTAAGAGTGTTCCAGGAAGATTTCATTCGCGATGCCATCTATTTTGAGACTGAGAGAAGCGGGCAGGTTTTCTTTATACATAACCGCGTGCAGGGCCTACCCGAAATGTGTGCGCATATCCAGGGTCTTTGTCCCGACCTGAGCATTGGTTATGCACATGGCCAGATGGAAGGGCATGAACTGGAAGAAAGGATCATGGATTTTATTGAAAGGAAATACGATGTATTGGTATGTACCAACATTGTTGAAAGTGGTGTTGATATTCCTAATGTTAATACGATAATTGTAAATAATGCCCACCAGTTTGGACTGAGTGACCTGCACCAGTTAAGAGGAAGGGTGGGAAGAAGTAACAAGCGTGCTTTCTGTTACCTGCTTGCGCCTCCTATGAGTACACTTCCTAACGATTCAAGAAAAAGATTGCAAACGCTGGAACAGCACAGTGAACTGGGAAGCGGTTTTCAAATTGCCATGCGCGACCTCGATATCCGCGGTGCCGGTAATTTGCTGGGAGGAGAGCAAAGTGGATTCATGGCTGAAATAGGTTTTGAAATGTACCAGAAGATACTGGAAGAAGCCGTTCGTGAATTGAAACGTTCGCAATTTAAAGACCTGTTCAAAGAAGAAATTTCAAAGCAGGATGATTTTGTGCAGGATTGCACCATTGATACCGACCTTGAAATACTGATCCCGGATTCTTATGTAGAAAACATTACAGAAAGGTTATCGCTTTATTCAAGACTGGATAATTGTGAGAATGATGAAGAATTGCAGGCTATGGAGCAGGAACTTACCGACAGGTTTGGAGCGCTTCCTGTACAGGTGAGAGAATTGTTCATTACCGTAAAAAGCAGGCGTCTTGCAGTGGAAATGGGTTTTGAAAGACTTATTCTGAAGAATGAATCACTCAGGTGCTATTTCATTAACAAGCACGATTCGCCTTATTTTGAATCTGAAGTTTTCAACAGGATACTTGCTTATTTGCAAACAGGAACCAACAGGGCTCAACTGAAGCAGGCAGGTAAACTGTTTTATATTGCTGTTGACCAGGTTTTAGATATGCAGGATGCATTCGGCTTTCTTCAGCGGATGCATAAAGAGGTAACCGGCAAAGAACTAACTAAAGCCTGAGTGCATAATTAAAGGCTTTTGCCAGGCATATTACAATAATTTTATCTACTTTTAAAGTCCAACAAATATCCATGAAACCGCAACTGAAGCTGATCTTCGCAATTTTTGCGTTAAGTTTTAATACTGCTTTTTCGCAACAGGATTTTACTGTAGAATTTAAGCATGGTAGTTTTTTGCCTGAAGCCAATACAAGGCAGACCTATATTGACAGCTTTAATGTGCAATACCTGCAGAGTGGAAAACAATTTGCCATTTTCCAGTTTTATAATACACCTTCTCAAATCGACCGAAACACCTTGCTGGCGGGCAATATTGAAATACTCGAATTTATTTCAAATAAAACCTATACTGTTAGTATATCCGGTCCATTGTCAGCCGTTTTTTTAAACCGTGTGGGTGTACGTTCCGTATTCATGCCTCAGCCGGAAATGAAAATGGATGCTTTCCTCGCAAATAAAATTTATCCTTCATGGGCTGTTAAAAATGAAGGAACAATTGAAACACTTATAAGTTTCCCTAAAACTTTTTCTTTACAACAGGTAAGTGCAGAATTGAACAAAAGGAACCTGCGTATTAGTAATTCAGATTACCAGGCATACAGGATACTGGGCGTAAGTTTGGGAATTGCTCAGATACAAGAGCTGGCAGCACAGCCTTTTGTTGAATATATGCAGGTGGCGCCTCCTCCCGATCAACCCCTGAACAACAGCAGTATTTCGGGCAGCAGGGCAAATGTTTTAAATACATCCGTAGCAGATGGGGGAAGAGGACTGAATGGTGATGGCGTTGTTATTGGTGTTGGAGATAACGCCGATGTACAAACGCATTTTGATTTTTATGGAAGAAATATAAACCGTTCTCCCGGAGTTGCAGGTGGTCATGGCCATCATGTTGCCGGCACCGCAGGTGGAGCAGGCAATATTAACGAACTTCATAAAGGATATGCGTCAAAGTCAACCATCATCACACAGGCATTTTCAGGCATTTTAAGAAATGCAGGTGTTTATATCCAGGATCATGGAATGGTAATCACCAATAATTCCTATGGTAATGTTATTGATTGCGAGTACAATGGTTTTTACGACCTGCTTTCCAAAGCAGTTGACCAGATGGCCATTGACTATCCATATCTCTCCAATGTATTTGCTTCGGGAAACAGTGGCCATATCACCTGCCCGCCTTTTTTGCCGGGCTTCAGAACCGTATTAGGCAGTTACCAGTCGGCCAAGAACAGCATTGTTGTTGGTGCAACAACAGATTCGGGTGAAGTGGCTTTTTTCAGCAGTCGCGGCCCTGTGATGGATGGAAGAATGAAGCCCGAAATTACAGCAATGGGGCTGTCGGTAATCTCGGCATGGCCCACCAATGGTTATTCTTATAATAATGGAACCAGTATGGCAGCTCCCGGTGTTTCCGGCGGACTTGCACTGTTATACCAGCGATACAGGCAGTTACATGGAGGCTCCGACCCTAAAAATGGTTTAATGAAAGCTATCCTGTCAAATGGAGCCACGGACAGGGGAAACACTGGTCCGGATTATAAAAACGGTTTCGGCTGGATGAACCTTTTGCGCAGCGTGCAAATGATTGAAAACAACTGGTTCATTGAAAATGATGTTGCAGATGGTGGACAGGAAAATCATGTTGTAAATGTTCCGGCAAATACCGCGCAACTAAAAGTTTTATTATACTGGAACGATCCTGCGGGTTCTTTATTGAGCAACAAAGCACTGGTAAATGATCTTGACCTTAGTGTTGTAACACCCTCAGCTGCTACTGTGCTTCCTCTCATCCTGGATACAAACAGGTTGAATATGGATGTTCCGGCTGTAAACGGAAACGACAGGTTGAATAATATAGAACAGGTAGTGATAAATAATCCGGTTGCAGGAAATTATACTTTGAAAGTTGCCGGTTTTGAAATAAACGAAAATCCTTCCCAGGAATATTTCCTGGTTTATGATATAGTTCCTGTTCAACTTGAAATTACAGGTCCGGCTGCTTCGGCAAAGCTCCGGCCCGGGACAAATACAAAGATTTCATGGGAAGTGAACGGTCTGTCACCCGGATTTGTTGATATTGATCTTTCGGTGGATAATGGAATGAACTGGACCAACATTGCCGGTTCTGTAAACATTGAAAATAAAATTCTTACCTGGGCGGTTCCCAATCTGGCAACCGGCGAAGCGCGCATCAGGATCAGAAGACAGAGTACAAACGAAACTACTGTATCGGAACCCTTTGTTATTCTGGGTTCTCCGGTTATCAGTTTACATTCTGTTCAATGCGAAGGCTATATCAATATCAACTGGACAGCCATAGCTGGTGCTACCGATTACGAGCTTATGATTTTGTCGGGAGATGAAATGAAGCCTGTAGCAACTACCACTGCAAACAATTATGTATTTAGTGGATTGTCGAAGGACAGCACCTATCTTGTTTCGGTAAGGGCCAGGATAAATGGGAAGCCGGGACTTAGGGCTTTTGGACAATTGCGGAAACCCGATTCGGGCAACTGTACAGGAACTATTTCAGATAATGACCTGAAATTAGCTTCCATAAATTCTCCTTACTCCGGCAGGGCTTTTACTTCAAGGCAACCCGGTGCTAATTCCCCCGTTTCAATAAGTATAAAAAATCTTGACGATGCTGCGGTAAATAATTTTACTGTCAGTTATTCTTTGAATGGAGGCGCATGGATCTCTGAAGCTGTTAATACACCTCTTGCAGGAGGTGCTGTTTATGAGCACATTTTCTCTTCTACGATCGATCTTTCCACTATTGGAAATTATCACCTGCGCGTTGCCGTGGATAATGCCATAGCCGATCCTGTTAAGAATAATGATACCCTTGCTATTTTCATCAGGCATCTTGAAAATAATCCGCTGGACCTTACCAGCACATTTAGGGATGATCTTGAAACGCTTGACAGCATGGTTTATCTTTCAGACACAACCGGCTTGTTTGGAGTGGAACGATATGATTTTTCAAGAACGGCAGCAATAGGACGATTAAGAAGTTTTGTAAATTCAGGTATTGCCTATTCCGGCTCAAAAGCAATTACACTGGATGCAGTACGAAACCTGGTATCCGGAAATACAAATTATTTATACGGAACATACAACCTCGAAAATTATAATGTAGCAACCGATGATGTAAGATTGGATTTTCAATATTTGAATCATGGGCAGAAAGACCATGCCGATAATAAAGTTTGGATAAGAGGCAGTGATACAGATGCATGGATAGAGGTTTATGATCTTTATGCCAACCAGTTAATTCCCGGGAGCTATACAAAAACTGCCAGCATCGAATTGTCAAATTTGCTGTCAGCCGCTTCGCAGGATTTCAGTTCCAGCTTCCAGGTACGCTGGGGACAAAACGGTACCACATCGGCTAGTGACCAGTACACCGGTGCAGGTTATACATTTGATGATATCAGGTTATATCGTGTTACCGATGATGTGCAGATGATCTCTATCGACGCTCCTCTTTCCGGTTGCAACCTGAATATGCAATCTGTTGTGGTTACTGTTCGTAACAGTTCATCAAATACATTAAATAGTATTCCCGTTAAATATCGCATCAATGGCGGGTCCTGGGTGGAAGAAAATATTGCTTCAATTCCTGCCCATACAAATTTTCAATACCAGTTCCTTACCCAGGCCAATATAACTGTTGCAGGAAATAACCTTATCGAAGCAGTTGTAAATTTTGCATCGGATGATTTTAATGAGAATGATTCGGTAAGTACCGAGGTGAGAAACCTTCCTTCAATTTCCAGTTTTCCTTACCTGGAGAATTTTGAACAGGGTGAAGGACACTGGTATACCGGCGGCTTTAATGCAAGCTGGCAATTTGGTAAGCCAGCATCTTATAAAACTAAAAAAGCAGCCAGTGGTGATCATGCATGGATGACAAATTTAAATTCGGTGCATTACCCCATGGAATTATCTTATCTCTATTCGCCATGTTTTAATATTGGCGGTATGACAGCACCTACGCTTAGCTTCAGTTTGTCGCTGGATATTGAGGATTGTGGAAGCAGCATTTGCGATGCAGCATGGGTGGAATATTCGGAGGATGGAATTGTATGGACAAAACTGGGTACTTCGGGCTCCGGCACCAACTGGTATAATAAACCAGGTTTCGATGTTTGGGCGCAGCAGAACTTTAACCGCTGGCATGTGGCAACAACGCCGCTGCCTTCTGTTTCAATCATCAGGTTGCGTTTTGTTTTTAAGTCGGATGAAGGTTTGGAAAGAGAAGGAATTGCAGTGGATGATATTCATATTTACGACAATACCCTTGGCATTTATGATGGTATGACCATGGCCTCCCCCGTTTCCGCAACCTTAAATGGAAATAACTGGATAGATATAACAGAAAGTGGCAAGTTGGTAGCTTCTGTTCATCCAAACAATCAGAGCCTGGGAAATACCAATGTGCAGACCTATATTTTTGATGGCGCTGTAAGGAACAATGGGTTTCAATACTATCATAATCGCAATCTGGTGATACAACCTTCAGTTATCCATCCTGCAGATTCGGTAAGTGTTCGTTTTTATTTTTTGGAAACTGAAACGGATACTTTATTAAAAGCAAGCGGCTGCAGCGGATGTACCAAGCCGGGAAGTGCTTATGAACTTGGTGTATCCAAATATTCCGATCCTGTTTTATCATTTGAAAATGGAACGATTGCGGATAACCAGCAGGGAATGTGGAATTTTATTTCGCCACAGCATGTTGCCATTGTTCCTTTTGACAAGGGTTATTATGCAGAATTTAAAGTGAAGGATTTTTCGGAGTTCTGGCTGAATAACGGCTGGTTCAATAATATTTCTTCGCTTCCTGTAAAACTTCTGGATTTTAAAGCAACAAGAATCGCATCCGATGTTTTGTTAACCTGGAAAGTTGCCACTGAAACAGATGTGAACAGCTATGAAATTGAGGTGGCCCGCGGCAATACTGAACTTATTGCCGGAAATTTTGAAATGATAGGATCTGTTCCCGGTCTTGGAAATTCAAATGAAGAACGCAGCTATAACTTTATGGATATGGAAACCGGAAAAACCGGAAAGCGTTATTACCGCGTAAAACTGGTTGATGAAGATGGCAGTTTTAGCTACACGCCAGTAAGAATGGTCGGATTTGATGAAGTTGGTTCCTGGTTAGTTTATCCTAATCCTTCCAATGGATTATTTCATTTGAATGTAAATATTGCGGCCTTAGAGCGAGTGGAGTTAAGGTTGTTTGATGCAAAGGGCAGGCTGGTAAAAAAAGACCAGTTAATTGGAACCGGTATGATGCAGCAACATACCATTGATCTAAGGGCGGGAATGTATGCAAGTGGACTTTACATGCTGCAAATATCTACCGGCGATACTACACGTTCATTAAAGTTATATAAACAGTAAAGCTGCCAACACTGCGGCAGCTTTACCAGTTATTTTTTTAGATGATTACCAGCCTTGTTTGGCAGTTCCGGCTTTAATTGCGGCCATTGCTTTTTCAGCGTTGCAAAGGGTAGTAAGCTTATTGCCTTTACCATCGTGCCCCTGGGCCATATAAGCACCTTTTGCTGTTTTTGTAATAACAGCATCCATAATAGGAACACCTTTTTCTTTTGTCTTTACATTGTATGCGGTTAATTGAACATCTGACATATGGTTAAGTTTTGTAGTTAGTAATACTTAAATCTACGGTATTTCGGCAAATCAAAGGCCAAAATCTTGTACAGTTCAGTTTCAGCCCGCTTAAAATTTCAAACTCGAAAATCCAAGGATGAGGTTGATGTTATCAATGCCGGAGTTCGGTTTTTTTAAACTTGCATTTGAAATATGCCTGTATCGGAATTGAATATTTAAAAGAAGCGGTTTGTCTTTTTTTAACTGGCGCAGCAAACCAATCGCCAGGTTATCGGAAAAAATGAACCCCGTGGCCTGGCGTTCCAGTTCTGCTGAAATAAAGTGTGGGCCAGATCCAAGCATCTGGTAAAACCAGGATCGTTGTCCTAATTTAAAATGATGGCGGATACCAATGTTCGTCCCGAATTCAATATCTGTTCTATTGGTTTTTACAAAATTGAATTGAGGTTCGAGGTACCATGAAAAGAAATTCTTTTTTTCTTTTTTACCGAGTGGAAAGGAAAAATCTCCGGCCATATAAATAACCCTGTAGGTAATTTCTGGATTAAGTTCGTATCCATAACCTGTAAATCCACCCGAAGTTTTAAAACGCAAATTTTCCTGGGCTGTTAATGGAGTAGAAAATAAAAAAGCAAAAGCGGGAAAAATGATCTTACGAAAATGCATTTTAAAAATTTAGGCAAAGTAAATAAAAACTGAAGCGGTTAATCAGAGAAGTGAAAGCAGGCTTTCTTTTACAAAAACAAAAAACCCGGGTTCACCGGGTATTTTGCAGTAAATATTTATTGAAACTTATACATCTATCCTTGCATATTTCGCATGGCTTTCAATGAACTCTCTCCTCGGAGCCACTTCATCACCCATCAGCATACTGAAAATGCGATCGGCTTCGGCAGCACTTTCAATCGTAACCTGTTTTAATGTTCTGGTGGATGGGTTCATGGTGGTTTCCCATAATTGTTCTGCATTCATTTCACCCAAACCTTTATAACGTTGAATGCCAACGGCACCTTCATTGCCGCCTCCCAGTCTTTCAACAATCATTTTGCGTTGCTCTTCATTGTAGGCATACACCTGCTCTTTTCCCTTTTTTAAAAGGTATAGCGGTGGTTGCGCTATGAAAACATAACCCTGCTCCACCATTTCCTTCATATAGCGGTAAATGAAAGTAAGGATAAGGGTGGCGATATGGCTTCCATCCACATCGGCATCCGTCATAATGATAAGTTTATGATAACGGAGTTTTTGAATGTTCAATGCTTTCGGATCTTCCGGCGTTCCAACAGTTACACCTAAAGCCGTATACATATTCCTGATCTCTTGATTTTCGTAGATCTTATGTTCCATGGCTTTTTCCACGTTAAGGATCTTACCTCTTAATGGCAAAATAGCCTGGAAGCTGCGGTCGCGGCCCTGCTTGGCAGTTCCACCCGCCGAGTCACCCTCAACAAGGTATAATTCACATTTTTCGGGATCTCTTTCCGAGCAGTCGGCAAGTTTACCGGGAAGTCCGCCTCCGCTGAGTACAGATTTACGCTGTACCATTTCGCGTGCTTTCTTGGCCGCGGCCCGGGCCTGTGCAGCAAGAATTACTTTTTGAATAATGTTCTTGGCATCTCTTGGGTTTTCTTCAAGATAAGCTTCAATAACTCTTGAAACCGTAGTATCAACAATGCCCATTACTTCATTATTTCCAAGTTTGGTCTTGGTCTGCCCTTCAAACTGGGGCTCGGGAACTTTTACCGAAATAACGGCGCTCAGTCCTTCACGGAAATCGTCTCCTTCAATACTCACCTTGGCTTTTTCAAACATGCCGTTCTTATCGCCATAACTTTTAAATACTCTTGTCAGCGCACGACGAAAACCGGCAACGTGGGTTCCGCCTTCAATGGTATTGATATTATTTACGTAGGAATATATGTGTTCGCTGTAGCCGGTGTTGTAGATCATGGCCACTTCAACAGCTACATTATTTTTTTCAACGCGGCCTTCCACAAAAAGAGGGTGGGGAAGCAAGGCGGTTCTGCCGGCATTGGAGTCCAGCATTTCAACAAATTCAACTATGCCGCCTTCGCTGAAGAAAGTTTTGGAATAGGTAAGCCCGGCTTCTTCATCTTTTTCTCTTAAATCGTTCAGCGTAATACGAAGCCCCTTGTTCAAAAAGCTCAGCTCACGCAGGCGGCTTTCTAAAATATCTTTATTGTATTCGGATGTAATAAAAATTGAATCATCGGGCCAGAAATGAACCGAGGTGCCTCTTTTTTCAGAAACACCAATTTCGCGAACGGCATACTGGGGCGCCCCGATGCGGTATTCCTGTTCAAATATTTTTCCTTCGCGGAAAACGGTTACATGCATTTTTTTACTCAATGCATTTACGCAGCTTACACCCACACCGTGCAAACCACCGGAAACTTTGTAAGAATCCTTATCGAACTTACCGCCGGCATGCAGAACGGTCATTACCACTTCAAGAGCCGAGCGGCCTTCTTTGGCATGAATGCCCGTAGGTATTCCTCTACCATCATCTTCCACCGAAATGGAATTATCCTCGTGAATGGTTACAATAATATTTTTACAATGGCCTGCAAGGGCTTCATCAATTGAGTTGTCAACCACTTCGTAAACCAGGTGGTGTAATCCTTTTACGCCAATATCGCCGATATACATGGCAGGGCGCTTTCTTACCGCTTCCAGTCCTTCCAGTACCTGAATGGAATCCGCGCCGTAATTTGGGGCAGAAGAGGGCATGGGAGGTGTTGCTAACGAATCTAAAATATCACTCATTTAGGAAATAATTTGTGCAGTTTGAGGTGCGTGCAAACATACCGAAAATAAGCGGTTTGAAGTGCTTTAAATGGTTAAAAAACCTGGGTAGGAATGATAAAAAAATCAACCTCCTTCCTGCAGTTTTCATCAAGGTAAAATCAATGACGCGAATCGTCTTTATTAGCATCTTCAGCTGCCCTGGATTCCAGTTTTTTCAGCCTGGCTTCAAGGTCGGGCAGGTTGCGGTAAATAGCCTGGCTTTTTAAGGATTCACGGTAATCGAAAGCAGGGGAATCGCAAAGATTGGCATTAGGCGTTTTCACCGTTTTCGTAACCTTGGCACATGCCGCGATCCTGGTACCATCAGTAATTTGAATATGTTCCACCACCGCCGCGTTCCCGCCAATCATCACTCCATTTCCCACCCGGGTACTTCCACCAATACCGGTTTGCCCGGCAATAACGGTGCTGTAACCTAAAACCACGTTATGCGCGATTTGTACCAGGTTGTCGAGTTTCACACCCTTTTTAATTAATGTTGAACCCATAGTAGCGCGGTCGATGCAGGAATTGCAGCCTATTTCAACATGGTCTTCAATCACCACATTTCCAATATGCGGCACTTTTCTTAAACTTCCGTTTGCCTGTGGGGTATAACCAAAGCCATCACCCCCAATAACGGTTCCTGCATGTATAATTACATTGTTTCCTATCACACAATCGTGGTAGATCTTTACACCGGCATGTAAAACGCAGTTGTCGCCAATTTTTACATTCGCGCCTATAAAACAGTTGGGATAGATGCGTACATTTTTTCCAATGCTCACGTTTTCTCCCAGGTAACTGAAAGCCCCGAGATAAATATTTTCTCCGGTAACGGCAGAAGCAGCAATAAAACTGGGTTGTTCAATTCCTTTCAAACCGGAAGCTTTCTGCTCCTGGTAATGTTCTAAAAGCGTAACAAAGGCTCCATAAGGATCTGTTACCCTGATGATCACGTTTTTTATTTCCTGCTTTAGCTTAAGGTCTTCGGCAATAATAATTACCGCGGCTTTTGATGTATATAAAAGGTCCTCAAATTTTTTATAGGCCAGGAAGGTGGCATCACCTTCACCCGCTTCTTCAATCTTTGCAAATGATGTAACAAGGGTAGATGAATCTCCTTCAACTTTTCCATTTATAATTTCGGCAATCTTAGCTGCAGTTATTTCCATGTGGTAGCTTTCAATAATAAAAGCGGCAAATTAGAAAATTAGGGAATTGGAAAATTAGAAAATTTGGAAATAGTGAACCTGCCTGCCGGCGCCTAAACGCCTAAACGCCTAAACGCCTAAACTCCTAAACTCCTAAACCGCTAACCCCTAACCCCCTAAGCCCCTAACCTCAAACCCCTTTCACTTCACTCCATTATTAACAAAACCGGCTCTTTCGGCCATGAGCTGCTTTACCAGGTCTTCTAAAAAAGAAAGTCGTTTTTCCAGCTGGGGAAGGTTTTTAAAAACAGCCTGGCTTCTCAGGGCACTTGCCGAATCCTGTGCAGGGGAGCCGGTAACATAGCCAAACGGTGTTTTTAATGATTTGCTTACGCCGCTTTGTGCATTAATGCGTGTTCCATCGGCAATCTGTATGTGCCCGACCAGGCCTGCCTGTCCGCCAATTTTTACATTGCTGCCTATTTTGGTGCTGCCCGAAATGCCTGCCTGGGCGGCAATTACAGTACTGTGACCTACTTCAACATTGTGGGCGATCTGTATCAGGTTATCTAATTTGGCCCCTGACTTTATTACGGTTGATCCCATCGTAGCCCTGTCGATGGTAGCGTTGGAACCTATCTCAACATTATCTTCTATCACCACGTTGCCGATCTGCGGAATTTTATTAAAACTGCCGTCGGCCTGCGGTGCAAATCCAAAACCATCGCTGCCAATAACGGTTCCCGGGTGAATATTTACCTGGTTGCCTAAAATGCAATCATGCATAACCTTAACGCCGGGTTGAATATGGCAGTTTTCGCCCATTTTCACATTGTCGCCAATAAAACAATTGGGGTAGATCCTTGTATTATCACCAATCACTACATTTTCTCCAACATAGGTAAAGGCACCGATATAAACGTTTTTGCCAATAATGGCGGTGGCAGAAATATGGCTGGGTTGCTGAATGCCATTT
This sequence comes from Bacteroidota bacterium, assembly GCA_023429985.1. Classification (GTDB taxonomy): domain Bacteria; phylum Bacteroidota; class Bacteroidia; order Chitinophagales; family Chitinophagaceae; genus Flavisolibacter. Next base: position 28,308 of record JAEZCV010000170.1, read on the forward strand.
AAGGATGCCGTGGCCATTTCCTGGTGCGTGCGCATCAGCAGGGCAAAGGCCGAATAAGCATCTGCTACCCTTATCAACGTAATAGATACCGGTTCTTTCAGTTCGTAATGAGCATTTACAATGGCAATGGATGCCCTGGTAGTATATAAGTAATCCTCGTATTTTGGATTGGCCAGGAAAGTAAGCTGCCCTTCGGTGGCATCTTCAATTTTTCCAAATGAAGAAACCGTAGTCTCGGGGTTCCCCTCAATTTTTCCGTTCAGTAATAACGAGATCTGGGCGGCTGTAAAATGCATATAAAAAAATCAGTGTCAAATTAGTCTAAAAAGACATGAAAAAATATCCTTTCGGTAAAAGCTCTAAACGGAGTATTGATACTGATTATTTTACCGTCAGAACATTTTGATCCTCGAAAAATTCAACCCTTTTGGCAAAGGTAATATTTTTTAACAGGGGCAGTTACCTGCTGGTGTATCAGGGCATTGTCCACTTTTGAAATATCCGATACCGTTCCATCCCTGTACAAAATTTTAATGCGTTCATCCAAGGGATTATAGGTTGTATTTTCCGCTACACCGGTAAAAATAAAATAAGCGGCTTCTTTTTCTGATATTCCTTTTTCAGCGGCAAATTTCTTTCTTGCTTCACTTAGCAGTTCTTCGCTAAATGGTTCCGAGCGGAATTTCACCTTTAAAAGCTGCCTGTCAACAAGTCCTTTGCAAAGCATGCTCAAAACCTTATCCTCATGGCCGCACCAGTTCTTTAGGGTGCACATAACATCGGTATCATCCAGTTGGGCAAACCTTTCTATATGGCGGGTAAAATCATCTTCGGGGTTATGTTCCTTTAAAAAGAAATCGAGATTGGGTGAGGCCGACCTCAATTCCATTCCTCCGGCAATCAGTTCATTGGCTCTTTCAATAATTTTCACCAGCATTTTTTCGGCCGACATCACGGTTTTATGAAGGTATACCTGCCAGTACATCAGCCTTCGGCTCACCAGGAATTTCTCCACCGTGAAAATGGCTTTTTCTTCTATCATCAGCTCACCTTCATGAACTGTAAGCATTTTTAATATCCTGTCGTAGCCAATGGCTCCTTCAATTACGCCGGTGAAAAAGGAGTCCCGGTTCAGGTAATCCATCCTGTCAACATCCAGCTGTCCGGAAACCAATTGATGAAGAAATTTTTTAGGGTAGGAACCCTGGAAGATCTCAATGGCAAGTGAAAGTTTTCCATCCAGTTTTTTATTTAGAATTTGAAGGATGATGCTGCTGATCTCTTCATGGTGTACGCCTTTCACCAGCTTTTTTTCCAATGCATGCGAATAAGGCCCATGGCCTATGTCGTGCAATAATATGGC
>JAEZCV010000200.1 GCA_023429985.1 Bacteroidota bacterium
CCAATCTTCGCCAAGCCGGTAACCGTTGTGCGCAACTATATTACCCTCAAAATCATTTATGAGATCAATTTTAATGGCAATTGCACTTTTGGGATTTTCAAACACTTCTTTAGGACAATTTTCAACAATTGATTTTGATAACGGCCCAGTTTATTTAAATAATACCGCTTACGTTTCTGCAACTGTTTCAAATTATGATTGTGATTCAGTTATTTTAACTTCCAAACAAGGCACTTTTGAAAAATTTAAAAATTGTCTTTATCATTTTAAACCATCTACAGTTGGTGATGCAAGAATTTCTATCTACTATATTCAGGATGGAGACACAATTCTAACTGGAATTCGTGTCTTTGAAATTCTTTTACCTCCTTCACCTAAAGCTCATATTCTGGAAAAAACTGATGGATTAGTCAATAAAGATTTTTTTATGAATGCTTTAAAAATAAATGGTTCATATTTTATCACATCAAAAAGATGGAACGCGTGTGAAGTAATAAGTTATCAGGTCATAATCTCTAGAAATAATAATATAATATTCTGCCATTATAATCAAGGTACATCTTTTGAAGAAAAAGCTATGACTGCATTTAAAAATCTTAAATCAAATGACAGAGTTTCATTTATTAATATTAAAGGATGTGAGGAGAAAGGAGGAGAGTATTTAAACAACCTGGGTTTTACTATAGAATAGCTGCGCACAACATCGGTTTGGCAAAAATTGGGCAGAAGAATGTGGCCCTTCAACTGTAGAATATGAATCATCTGCAGTAATTTGGCCAGAAACTAATTTCGCAAGTCTGGCCAAGCCAAGCAATTGGAATTCTATTGCCCAATCTTCGCCAAGCCGGTAACCATTGTGCGAAAACCAACCTACTGCTATCAGTGAAGACAATTAAGTTCGCAGCATTTTTATTCTACAGATATTATAAAGGCGGCAAAAGACCGAGCAGTATACCCCATTTTGAGACTATCGGCTCAATGACTCTACTTGCATTCTTTCATTTAATGCAACTGTTGATATTGATAGATAAAGTTGACATTATTCCAATTGGGAGAAATGATGGACAGAGCCAAAAACGGTTTGTCATTTTTTGCATTATGCTTCCCATTGCGGGAGTACTTGCAGTTCTAATTAAAAAATCCGATTTAGAAAAAATGACAGACGATTACAGAAAAAAGCCCGAAGTCATAGTCCGTGGAAATAGAATCTTAATCGCTTATATAATTTTAAGTTTTGCTACAATATTCGTCTTAGCATTTTTTAGAGCCTGAATCAATGCTTTATCTTCGCACAACAGCGTATTGCTTCAATGCAGGCTGAAAAACATGGGCTAAACTTTGTAACTCTAATAGTCTGTTGTACATTAGTGAGGCTGAGGTGCAACAAATATTCGCACTGATCGCAATTCTTCAACGTTTACCGATCATTATATTAGCTAGCCCAACAAAATTGATGATAAAGAAAAATGGAAGCAAAATCGACAGATAAAAGAACATTTCAACTGACCGACAACGGACAACAGTTAGGCGAACTAACTTACGAAAATTCATTTACTCAAATGAGAGCAGACATTAAATTGCCTGGCTCGGAAGTTTATAAAATCGTTCCTGTTGGATTTTTCGGGGCGACCATAATTGTTACCAAAGACGGAAACAAAATAGCAGGTCTGTCGATGAGCTGGAGCGGGAAAATCATAATAACTTTTCAAGATAACAGAGAATATGCCTTGAAATTAAAAGGAGTATTTCAAAATCAAGTGTTATTAGAGAACACAAACCATGAAAATATTATGTGCTTTGAACCTCATTTTAACTGGACAGAACCAATCTAAATTACACTATTACTTACGACATCAAAAATGAAAGCGAGTCAAAAGATTATTTATTAATCCTACTTGGTATCTATGCGACAAATTATTTCATAGCGACAATATCAGGAGCAAATTCAGGAATATACGGGGTGATATAAACAACGAACGCTAACATTGTATATGCAATAGTGGGAGTAATTTAAATAAACCGGGCGGACATACAAACTGGAATTAAGGCTTTAAACGCATTTCCACTTTTCTAACCATTTCCTGAATATCTATTTTCTTCATGCATTTAAAATGCCCCTGGGGGCATTTATGTCTGCCCATTTTTGTACATGGCCTGCACCATAATTTATGCACCTGAACATCATCGTAAGGATGGGCATGACGCATTAAAAACCTCTGCCCATAATAAGGAACCATTCCGAAAGAAGGCGTAGTACTTCCCCAGACAGCAATCACCGGCTTTTTAAGTGCCGCAGCAATATGCATAAGCCCTGTGTCATGTGCTATCACGAGTTTGGATTTCCTTACCAGGTCCGCACTCTCATTTAAAGAAAATTTTCCGCAAGCATTATAAACCTTTATGGGATCAACTTTGCTGATCTCCTCTCCTTCTGCAAATTCTTCTTTAGCACCCAGCAAAATAATTGGATAATTAATGGTTCTACACAGCTCCTGCAATTTGTACACAGGTAACTTTTTGGTAAAAAACGACGCACCTATAACAATTGCAATGAAACCAAACGAATGAGAAGCAGGAATATGGTCTTGTGGAACTTCTTCCTGAGGCGGAATAAAATAATCCATACCTTCTCCATCGTTACGCACACCAAATGGCGCAACGGTTTCCAGGTATCGGTCAATTATATGAACGCCTTTAGGCATTACATTCCATTTCAGTTTTGTAAAAATAAATTTCTGAATGTTCAGTTTATTGAAAGAATTGACAGGAAGCTTTAATGCTTTTTTGATCCTAAGCGTTCGTAAATTATGATGGAGATCTATTACCTGGTCGAAGTTTTCTTTCTTTAATTCCTCGATCATCGCATCCCAGTCCTGTTGAAGAAAATGCATTTTATCAATATAGGGATTATGTTCCATCACAGAACGGAACTGGGGTTTTATCAGGAAATGGATAGTACAGCCGGGCACCTGTTTTTTCAGGCATCGTACCACAGGAGTAGTAAGAACAATATCACCAATAGATGAAAATCGTATGACGAGAAATTTCATAACAATATTTTAAGTGGAAGGCGCCACCGGATCACCCTCAACAAAATTCAAATCCTTACCAAAAGTTTCTTCACTCAATATAGCTGCCACCAAAGTTATTGCCATTACAATTGCAGCTGTAACCATTCCTGCAGTTACATAGTTCATGGATTCCCTCAGCCATTTAAATAATAAAATCACGAGAGGCAACGAACCTCTTACCATGTTAGGAACAGTTGTAGCCGCAGTTGCACGAAGGTTGGTCCCAAATTGTTCAGCTGCCATGGTTACAAAAATGGCCCAGAAGCCGGAACCAAATCCTAAACCGGCACAAATAATATACATCCTTTCTGCACTTCCATCTTCCTGCATGAAAAACAGCACCATAAAAAAAGCGGTCAGCGCATAAAAAATATAAAGCGCCTTTTTACGACTTTTCAAAGCCTGGCTTACAAACCCGATCAGTACATCGCCCACTGCAATGCCTGCGTAAGCAAACATAATTGCTTTACCAGGACTAATGGTATCTGCAATTCCAAAAGCTTCACCAAACCGGTCGGCGAAAGTTACCAGCACGCCAATTACAAACCATGTGGGCAAACCAATGAGAATACTAAGAACATATTTTTTAAAGCGTTTGGCGTTATTAAAAAACATTCTGAAATCGCCACGCACAATATTGAGTTGCTTTACCTGGTGAAACATCCCGGATTCGTAAACTGAAACTCTTAAAACAAGCAGCAATAGGCCAAGTCCTCCACCGATGAAATAACAGATACGCCAGTCATAAACCTGTGAAATGAAATAGGCAACCACAGCGCCGGTGAGCCCGATACCTGCAACCAGCGATGTTCCTATGCCTCTTTTTTCTTTTGGAAGCAATTCGGAAACAAGGGTTATTCCCGCCCCCAGTTCGCCTGCAAGTCCTATCCCTGCAATAAATCTTACCAACGCATACTGATCGGTGTTAGTAACGAATCCATTTGCAATATTGGCAAGAGAATATAAAACTATAGATCCAAACAAAACACTAAGCCTGCCACGCTTATCTCCCATTACACCCCAGATAATACCGCCTAGCATTAAGCCTGCCATCTGAATAGAAATAATGTTCTCGCCCATTTCCATTACCTGCAATTCATTGAGTCCAAGATCGCGCAGGCTTTCCTTTCGAATGATACCAAAAAGTAAAAGGTCGTAGATGTCCACGAAATATCCCAGGGCACCCACAATTACGGGAATAGAAAAAATTCCATACTTACGATTCTGAGTCATTTAAAATATTTTCCGTTGGAACAATTTTCTTTTTAGCAAAGAACATTTTCCAGATCACGGGAATAGTTGTTATAAGCACAATCACAAGCGTGATGGCTTCTATATGATCTTTCAGACTGAAATTGAACTGAGATTCCACCCATGTTTGCAAAAAATACCCACCCAGCATCATGCTGCAAACCCAGGCCAGGCTTCCCAGCACATTAAATAAAATGAATGTGGACCATGGCATTTTCACAATACCTGCAACGATAGGTGCGAAAGTTCTGATTACCGGTAAAAACTTAGCAAAGAAAATGGTAGCTTTTCCATATTCATGATAAAAATCGGTTGCTCTTATGAGGTGTTTTCTTTTAAATATCCAGGATTCTTTCCTTTCATATAATAAGGGTCCTGTTTTTCTTCCAAACCAATAACCCACCATATTACCTAATACAGAAGCAATAATAACAAGCAATAAAACGCCATAGGTCCATCCAAAAAATTCATCATCCAGGCGGTCGAGGTAAATGCCTGCAGCAAATAACAGGGAATCTCCAGGGAGGAAGAAGCCAATGAAAAGGCCAGTTTCTGCAAATACGATCAATATTAAAATATATAATCCACCGTTATTGATGATCCATTCAATAAACTGCTGAATTATTCCCCGGCTGTCCAGCAAAAAGATCTGCATTATGTTCTCCATGAATCGTTCTTAAGTTTACCTGGGCTCGAGTTTACCAAGTTTTTTTGCGATAATAGTAGCGATTGTACAGTCGCTGGTAACATTAGCTGTTGTGCGCAACATATCCAAAGGCCGGTCAACTGCAAATATAAGCGCCAAACCTGCTTCCGGAATTCCTGCCTGTGCAAGCACTATTATAAGCATTACCATTCCGGCTCCCGGAACAGCCGCGGAACCAATTGAGGCAAGGGTTGCAGTGAGAATGATGGCCAATTGAGCACCGAGGTCGAGATCCATTCCAAAAGCCTGGGCAATGAAAATGGCTGCCACGGCCTGGTAAAGTGCTGTTCCATCCATATTTATGGTTGCACCAATAGGCAGCACAAAACTGGTTACTTCATTATCTACACCCACATTTTTTTCGGCAACTTCCATAGTTACCGGAAGTGTGGCAGCGCTGGAACTGGTTGAAAATCCAAGCAGCTGGGCAGGAGCAATCTGTTTTAAAAAGCGGTAAGGATTTCTTTTGGTAAAGAAATATACCAGCGATGGATAAAACAAAGTGATCATGATCAGCAGTCCCGTAACCACAGAAATGGCGTACCAGCCTAAAGCTTTAAACAAATCAAAACTTGGCGATTCTGCAACAAGGGCAGCGATGAGCGCAAAAACTCCAAAAGGTGCAGCAAGCATAATAATATCGATCATTTTTAAAATGATATTATTAGCACTGTCAAAAAAATCTTTAAATGGTTTTGTGGTTGCTTCAGGCAACATGATCATTGATATACCCAGGAAAATTGCAAAAAATATTACCTGGAGCATCCTGGTATTAGAGGTAGTGGCACTGAAAATATTATCAGGAACAATATCTTCCACAAATTGTAAGGGCCCTGTTTCCTGCTGCTTCTTTGCTGCTTCCTTTTGTTTTTCCGCATCTCCACCATAAGTTGACAGCATTTCAGTTCTTGTTTCTTCACTGATAGCTTTACCGGGTTGTAAAATGTTTGCTACTACAAGTCCAAGACTTACAGCAAAAGCTGTTGTAAATAAAAACAGCGCTATTGTTCGAAACCCCATTTTAGAAAGTTTGGAAATGTCTTTCAGATCAGAAATGCCTTTAATGAGGGAAGCCAGGATCAAAGGAACCGCAATAAGCTTAAGCAGGTTGATAAAGATGTTACCTACAGGCTTGATCCAGTCGCGAATGAACTGTACACCAAAATCAAACTGCAGCATTAGCAGGGCAAATAACACGCCTCCAACCATTCCAATTATAATGCGCCAGTAAAGTGGAAGTTTTTTCATTCCTTTCTGTTTGTTATGCGGGGAAAATAAACCAAAAAATTATAAGGAAGTATAAAAATTGGGACGAGGCTGTTATTTCATTGCTTCTTGCAAACACAGGATAATTTGGTTTTCATTCAAATAAAAGAAATATCTATTTATCAATTATTTTCTATTTTACGAACTTAAAATGAACTAAACCTAAACTTTCTGCTTTGCGCAGAGCAATTTTCCAGGATGAAAAAAAATATTGTAAAGCTTTCGGTACTTGTTGGGGTGCTTCTTACCTCTTTATTTTCGTTTGCACAGGGAGGACCCGCAGAAAAAGGAATTGACCAGAAAATTGATGAATGGTTTCGACCTATAGCCGACGCCGTTGGCAATGTTGTTTTCTTCCAGGTTCCTATTGGGGGAGGTATTTCTGCCCCTTTTGTAGTTATTCTTCTTGTAGCAGGCGCATTATTCTTTACACTTTACTTTTCATTTGTAAACGTGCGCAAATTTGGTCTTGCAATTAAGGTTGTGCGCGGCAAATATGATTACCTTGATAAATCTGCACCTGCCGTAAAATCTCCGGATCTTAATACCACACCGGAAGGAGATATTCTTGATACTATAAAAGATGAATCGCACCATGGCGAAGTAAATCACTTCCAGGCTTTGGCCACCGCGGTTTCTGGAACCGTTGGTCTTGGGAATATTGCAGGAGTAGCCGTTGCTGTAGCAATTGGAGGGCCGGGCGCAACCTTCTGGATGATCGTTTGCGGTTTGCTGGGTATGTCAACAAAATTTGTTGAATGTACCCTCGGTGTAAAATACCGCGATATGGATTCGAAGGGTACAGTATATGGAGGCCCTATGTATTATTTAAGCCGCGGAATGAAGGAAACAAAAGCAGCTTTTCTAGGTAAACCGCTTGCCATATTATTTGCTATTTTATGTATTGGTGGATCATTTGGCGGTGGTAATGCCTTCCAGTCGAACCAGGCCACCCAGCAAATTGTAACCATGGCCGGTTTAGAAGGAGGTTCTTCCGGGTTTATTATTGGTTTGATACTGGCCGCTCTGGTTGGCATTGTTATTATCGGTGGAATTAAAAGAATTGCACAGGTTACAGAAAAAGTAGTTCCTTTTATGGCCCTACTTTATATCATCGCATCTTTAATAATAATTTTCGGACATTTCTCTTTGATAGATGATGCTTTTGCCGAAATATTCACACAGGCATTTACGCCTGCCGCCGGCCTGGGTGGACTTGCAGGTGTATTGATCCAGGGATTTCGCAGAGCTGTTTTCAGCAATGAAGCAGGAGCTGGTTCTGCAGCCATTGCACACTCCGCGGTAAGAACAAGATATCCCGCCTCGGAAGGAATTGTTGCCTTACTGGAACCTTTCATTGATACTGTAGTTATTTGTACCATGACTGCCCTCGTTATTGTTATTTACAATATGGGTGGCATGCATTTTACCTATGGTGAACCTGGCAACCTTGGTGGTGTTGATTTAACATCCGCAGCATACAACGATGTGATCCCTAATTTTTCTTATGTGCTCACTATTGCCATCGTGCTGTTCGCTTTTTCAACCATGATCTCCTGGTCTTACTATGGTTTGCAGGCATGGAAGTTTTTGTTTGGTCGCGGCAAAATCTCCGATCTGAGTTATAAAATTCTTTTCCTTGCGTTCGTAGTGATCGGCGCTTCTGCAACACTGGGAGCAGTAATTGATTTTTCCGATGCCATGATCCTCGCTATGGTATTCCCTAATATGATTGGTTTGTTTTTCCTTTTTCCAAAAGTAAAACAGGAGCTTACGAGGTACCTGAAAGCCATCAGGGATACCAGGGGTCAGAAAAACGAATAATTCATTATTGTTCTTTCTAAAAGCAGCCATCGTGCTGCTTTTTTTATGAGATAGCTTAACTTTGCTGCGCCATTAAGGATGGCAATTGATTACAATAAAACAATATTTGATGGGTCGCATATTTGAAGTTAGAAAAGCCACCATGTTTGCACGGTGGGACAGGATGGCCAAACAGTTTACCCGTATTGGAAAAGAAATCGCCATTGCTGTAAAAGCAGCAGGCCCCGACCCAAATACAAATCCCGGACTGCGCAGGGCCATGCAGAATGCCAAAAGTGTGAACATGCCCAAGGACCGCGTGGAAGCTGCCATTAAGCGTGCACAGGGCAAGGAAATGGATAATTTCGAAGAGATCTTATACGAAGGTTATGGTCCGCATGGCGTGGCGATTTTGGTAGAAACGGCTACCGACAACCATGTAAGAACCGTAGCCAATGTAAAAGCCATTTTTAATAAAGGGAACGGAACCCTGGGCAACAGCGGAAGTGTAAGTTTCCAGTTTAAAAAAATGGGGGTGTTTAAATTAAATCCCGAAGGTTTGAATCCTGAAGAAATGGAACTTGAACTGATTGACCATGGCCTGGAAGAAATGGGAGAAAGCACAACTGATGAAGGTGAAGAAATAATTGTTTTAAGATGTGCTTTCAATGATTTTGGAAATATGCAAAAAGCCCTGGAGGAGAAAGGAATTCATCCTTTAAGCGCGGAAGTGGAATGGATCCCTTCAACAACAGTTGAACTTTCGGAAGAACAAGCACAGGATGTTTTAAAACTGGTGGACAAGTTGGAGCAGGATGAAGATGTTCAGAAAGTATTTCATAACCTTCAATAATTTATCCCGCAACTGCGGGATTTTTTTATGGATGAACAACCGGTGATATTATTTGATGGCGTTTGCAGCTTTTGCAATGGCACCGTTAATTTCATTATACGTAATGACAAAAAGGGGATATTAAAATTTGCACCATTGCAGTCAGATGCAGGTAAAGAATTGCTAAAGAAATATAATTTACCCGACCAGCCTGAGTCCTTCATACTAATTGAAAATAATAAAGTATATAAAAAAACAACTGCAGGCATGCGCATGGCCAGGCATTTTAAATGGTACTGGCAGTGGATGCAGGTTTTTCGAATTGTACCTGCGTTTATTCGTGATGCCGTATATAACCTAATTGCAAAGAACCGCTATAAATGGTTTGGGAAAAAAGATCAGTGCATGGTACCCACACCCGAAATCAAAAAAAGATTTTTATCATAATACAGCAATATCTATTGTGCCCTGCATATATAAAACGCAGGTGCCGCTCATAATTACACGATCGTTTTCCAGGCTACATTCAAGCTTTCCACCACGCTTCGATAACTGCATGCATTGGAGGTTTGTCTTATGTAGTTTGTGCGACCAGTAAGGAACAATATTGCAATGAGCCGAACCTGTAACGGGATCTTCATCTATACCTGCACCAGGATAAAAGCACCTTGAAACCACATCGGAGGATTTTCCTTTAGCAGTGATGATCACCCCTGTTGTATGAATGGTTTTCATTAAAGAAAAATCAGGTTCAACATTCTTCACCGCTTCCTCATCGGGCAGCACAACAAAATAATCCCTTGACCTTAGAACTTCAATAACATGGGTAATGCCTAAGCATTCCAGCAAATTTTCAGGCATTTCAGCGGCAACAGGTTCACGTGATGGAAAATTCAGGCTGTATTTTCCATCACGGGCAGTAACAGATAAATTTCCAGCCTTTTCGGTAGTAAAGTGAAATTCTGAAACCTGTGGCTCAATAAAGTTTTTAATGATATAAGCAGAAGCAAGTGTAGCATGTCCACAAAGGTCAATTTCAAATGTTGGTGTGAACCACCGGATATGCCATGCGCCTTCAGGACTATTACCCAGTGCAGTAGTTGATTTAACAATAAAGGCCGTTTCACTCAGGTTATTTTCCATGGCTATCTGCTGCATCAGCTTTTCGTCTGGCCATTCTTCCAGCGGAATTACGGCAGCAGGATTTCCTTCAAATAATTTTTCTGCAAATGCATCTACCTGGTATATTGTAAGTTTCATTCTTTTTAATTACAAATGGTATGTTGATGAGGGTTTAGAGGGTTTAGAAGGTTTAGGCGTTTAGGCTTCAACAACCGTTCAACAACCGTTCAACAACCATTCAACCAAACCCTAAACCTCCCCCTACCTTATCACCGTCACTGTTCCCTTTCTCAAAATCTCGCCACAAATAGTATTAGCTGTGATCACATAAACAAAAACTTCGGAGGCAAGGCGTGTTCCTTTATACCTTCCATCCCAGCAATCCTGCGGATTGGATGTTGAA
>JAEZCV010000012.1 GCA_023429985.1 Bacteroidota bacterium
GCAGATGCAACGCTTTGAAAGAAATGGAGTGAAGCTTCCTTACTCCACACTTACCGACTGGGTTAGTTCTACCTGCAAGTTGATCACACCTTTATATGAAGCTTTAAAGAAGGAATTACTGCAATGCCTTTACCTGCATGTGGATGAAACGCCAATAAAAGTGCTTGATAAGGATAAAAAGGGTCAGGCACACCGAGGTTATTACTGGGTGTATCAAAACAGTCCCGCATCCGGGAATAAAATCGTTTTATTCGATTACCAGGAAGGCCGGGGGCGTGAAGGCCCGATGACAATACTTCAAAACTTCCAGGGTTATCTTCAAACAGATGGTTACAGTGCTTACGAGATCTTTGATAAAAGATCCGGGGTTACCCTCATGCACTGTATGGCCCATGCAAGGCGTATGTTCAACGAAGCACTGGATAATGATCGTGCGCGTTCGGAATATGCCATGAATGAAATACAAAAGCTGTATGCTATTGAAAGAAGCTGTAAAGAGCAGCAGTTAAGTTACCAGCAGATTAAAGAAGTTCGGCAGCAGCAATCTGTTCCCATACTTGAATCGCTAGGCAAATGGATGAAGCAGCAATATGTTCAGGTAACGCCAAAAAGCCCCATTGGCAAAGCCCTTGCTTACAGCATTGAAAGATGGGAAAGATTGTCCATCTATACAAAAGATGGAATGCTGAACATAGATAACAATCCTGTTGAGAACTCTATCCGTCCTGTTGCTGTAGGAAGGAAGAATTATTTATTTGCCGGATCGCATGAAGCAGCACAAAGAAGCGCCATACTTTATTCACTGTTCGGCACTTGCAAAATGCATGGCATTGAACCTTACCAATGGCTCAAAAATGTTCTTGAAGTTATCGCAGATCATCCCATCAACAAAATCCACGAACTACTCCCACATCGCTTCAAAAAATAATCAAAAACAGCTTATCTTAAACGAACAAGATGTAGTTGGACGGAGGGATACGCAGCAGCAGGCTGGGAATATTCCAAGTGAACCAGCGTGTAGAAAATGTCATGGACAATTCCATTTACTTATCCACCCTGCCGGAACGGGGATTGGTATTGCCATTTGAAAGAGGCAGCAAACGCTATGAACTTACTAACCATTTAGGGAATGTTTTGGCTACCATCAGCGATAGAAAAATTGCCGTAACTTCAACAGGCTCTTTGATAGATTATTATGAGGCTGAAGTGATTTCTGCGAATGACTATTATCCTTTTGGGATGATGATGCCGGGGAGGAAGTTTTCGGCTTCGGATAGTTATAGGTATGGGTTTAATGGGAAGGAGCAGGATCACGAAACCACAGGTACAACTACTTATGATTATGGATATAGAATTTATAATCCTGCACTTGGAAAATTTTTGAGTGTTGATCCTCTCACAAAAGATTATCCGTGGTATACACCTTACCAATTCGCTGGAAATAAGCCAATACAATATATTGACTTAGATGGTCTGGAAGAAGCTCCACCTAAAACTCCCTATAACCTTCGAACCACAGCAGAAGATTATGAATTTCATGATTCCCAAGACCCGAATGATAAATATGCTTCTACGACATTTAAAGATGAAATTTGGCCATCAACCTTAGAACGATATGATGGTACTTGGACTTATACTAGATATACGAGCGGGCAAACCTTTCATTATTGGTTGAATAGCAATAATGAATGGCAGAGTTATGAGCCTGTTCAATACAGTGCTCCTGCTATGCCAAGAAACATGTTATACCATTTATTTGTAGAGCCTCTTGAACGCGCCTTTAATCCTGTAGATAATTTCGATGCTTATGTAAGTGCCTCCTTTAAGAAAAAAGTGAATTTGAGTAATGATGGAGTAAATGGCCTAACAGGCACCGTAATAATTGGAGGAGTTCAAGGTGGATTTACCTCAAAGAACTATAAAGGTTTTTATGGAAATATGCTTCTCGGTGATAATTCCTATTTTACCTATACTAGGGGGAAAACGGAAATTAGAGGCTTGCCTCTCAAAGGAATGCTAAATTTGCCGATGGATGGAACACAACCTGAGTATGGGGATTTTGCCCCACAATTGAGAGTATTACATCAAGTAGGTTCGTATCGTGGAATTCCAATTCAGGCCGAAATTGCATTAGGTGTTAAACCAACTATTGGACTTAGGGCCAAATTGGAAGCATCTCAGTTCCTGAAAGGATATAATATTCCATTCGATGTAGAAGTTGCTACCGGGGGCAGGTTTAGCTTTAAAGTTCCTGGCTTATTTAGTGCCCTTTTCAACAAATAATATGAGAAATTTTCATAAATTAAATAGTGCTTGGGTATTATTCATTTCACTCGGAATAATATATTATTTTGTAGGGCCTCGAGTTGCAATATTACTCTTTGTTGTTTTTTGCCAGATTGTTACAATTAAAACCATTGTGAGAATAAGGCAATTAGTGAAAAAATCGCGAACCGGGAGCATTGTGGAGGGTAAAATAATTCGATTAAATAAGATTGGTTTTCAGGGGGAAACGGAATTTACATATATGGGTACCATTCAATTTAGCTGGCCTGATTCTAGAAATGAATATTTTATAGAACATGGATTGATTTCTGCTCAAGAAAATGATAGGCTTAATATCTTAGTAAATGAGAAGAATCCAGAGAAATCCGTGGTATTTGATTCGGTTCGGTCTTTGAGGAGGAAACTCTTAATTTTAGTTTTCGTCACTCTTTTCTTATTTATTGTTGATTATTATTTAATTGAGCAAATAAGGTGAGTTTTCATTTTTGTACAGGGCTATTATTTAATTTGAATGTAGTTTCCTCATCTTTTTATATTTTGAATCTTACCGTGGAAAATGTTGTTGATGATATTATCCTGTTATCCATCCTTTAGACTGGAAGCTAAGTTATCTATGAAATTGATGACTTTTCGGAATATGAGTATTAAAATAGAAATTTCATAGCGGATTTTAAGGAAGGCATCAGTTCCACCACCTGAAATGCCCGCCTGCCGTAGCCGTGGCGCAGGTTGGTGTATTTAGAAAAAAAGAGCATATCAAAGACTAAGAATTCCACCACCATCAATTATGCCTACGATGCCTCGGGCAACCGTATTACGAAAGATGTGGCCGGGCAGCAGACCTGGTATGTGAGGGATGCATCTGGCAATGTGATGTCGGTATATTATAAGGACGTTAATGCCTCGCAACATTTGGTTCAAACAGAACTGCATTTATACGGAAGCAGCAGGCTGGGAATATTCCATGTGAACCAGCGTGTAGAAAATGTCGTGGACAATTCCATTTACTTATCAACCCTTCCGGAGCGGGGATTGATAGTACCATTTGAAAGAGGCAGCAAACGCTATGAACTTACTAACCATTTAGGTAATGCCTGCCCGTCCGAAGCGATAGCGAAGGCGGGTGCTGGTGACCATCAGCGACAGAAAAATTCCCATAACTTTAAGCGGCTCTTTGATAGACCATTACGAGGCGGAGGTAATTTCTGCAAATGACTATTATCCTTTTGGGATGATGATGCCAGGGAGAGAGTATTCAGCAAGTAGCAGCTATAGGTATGGGTTTAATGGTAAGGAGAATGATAATGAGGTGAAAGGGGAAGGGAACCAACAGGATTATGGTTTTAGAATATATGATCCGAGGATTGGGAGGTTTTTGAGTGCCGATCCAATCAGAAGCGAATACCCAGAACTAACTTCTTATCAATTTGCTTCCAACAGTCCGATAGCTCATGTAGACCTAGATGGGTTAGAAGCATGGGCTGTCAACCCTTCGACTGGGCAAGTACTTTCTGGACCTCTTGATCATACACGGTTAAGGCAGCAAGGTTATATAACTGGAAATTATGTAACCCCGGTTAAGTTTCCTGCACCTCAAACACAGAATCGTCCTGTTTTAGGAAATAACTCTGAATCCACCTGTCAGGGTTGCGCTTCCAGAAATCAGCAAATTGCTATGGCCACGGCGCCGGCGACAGCCAAAAGAAAAGCCAACGTATCTCAAGCTAGGAAAGCCCCTGCCACAATGGGAGTAAGTACTGCTTCCGGAAAGAAGGTCGATCCTTACGTCAATATGATCAGGCAGGATCGTATTGAGCGGGAAAGCGAACGAGAAGGCGATATCTTTCCATTTGTAGGAAGTGTCATACAAGGATTCAGGAGGCTTGGCAACGATGATGCAAGAGGGGCTACTAGCTCATTTGGAAGATTTGGCTTTGAAGCAGCAGCAAGTGCTGTACCTTTCCTAAGATTTTCGAGAGGTCCACGGTATCTATATCATTATACAAGCCAAAATGCAGCTCAAAGTATATCTCAACAGGGCTTAAAAGTTGGTCGTGACGGTTTTTCTTACTTAACCAACAAGGGGAACCTTTCACCGTTACAAGCCCAAATTGAGTTAGCACTTCCAGCTAATAGAGCATTGCCAACTTCTATTCTTCGAATAAACGTATCGGGATTCAATCCAACTTTGATTCGAAGAGTTTCGGGAAACATACCAGGATATGGGGCAGGCGGAGGAATGGAGTTTTTATTCAATCAGAGTATTCCAGCAAATCTTATTAAAGTTATAAAGTTGTAGTTATGGAAAATAGAATAAAAATAGCATTAGATTTTTTGAAAGATGGGCAATCTTTTACGGTTGAGAATTTGCGTTTGAGAATGAGCGATTCTAAATTACTAACTGTAACGGGTTGGTCGCGGTATATAAATTTTTTAAATCTTACTAAGGCCAATTCATTAATTGAATTGGCGGAAATAAAGAATATTTTTTCTGATTTAATAGCTTCCTCAGATGATTTAAAAAGGTTCATTATTGGAAAATCTTTAGAATATGTTCTTTGTTATGACGATGGAGGAAAAGTGTCTATTGAAATTTGTTCCGAAATAGATGAGGTGGTAAATTGGAAAATAGAATTAAAATAGAAAGAGTTATTGTATAACGATATTGCATAAAGCATTTTATTAGTTTGAAAGCTGAGCAAATGCTGCATCCTGATGTAAGCTCCCCTAATTTTCGGCCACTGAAGTTAGAGTTAAACAACCATTGAGTTATTAACTTTAAACTTTTATACATGAAAAAGAAGCGATTTACCGAAACACAGATTGTGTCAGCCATTAAGAAACAGGAAAGTGGTATTCCTGTTAAAGAGATCTGCCGCGAGCTT
>JAEZCV010000041.1 GCA_023429985.1 Bacteroidota bacterium
GTCTGTGCGACAAACTCGCTTCCCGACGGCCCAGTAATGATGAAATGGCATTCCCCCCCGTCCTCAACGACGCCAGTGACGAAGCCGCCCACGATGACACCGGCAGTATCGGTGTCGTAGCTCGCAATCGTCAGGCGAGGGGTCAGGTTGGCCTGAGGCGCCGGCGCGTCCTCGCGCGGTGGAGTTGGTTCCGCCGTTGGAATCCCCGCCGGAAACGACGGGTAGGCTTCCTCGGATGGCTGCGCTGTGGGAGTCACATAGACGGTGTGTATGGGCTGATGCGAAGGCAAAGGCTCAACGGTCGCTCCATTACTTGAGCACGCGGAGATCGCGAGCGCCAGGCCAACACTCGCGCAAGCTACGCCCCCGGCATGTCGTGTCCGCACGCGGTCAGGATAAGCACGGCGCGGCGCCAGCCGTGGGAGGCTGTGCCGATCTTGTGTGGCGTCTGTGACGAAAGTGGCACGAATCGTGCATATCTGCCGCAGTCCGTCTGGTGCCCCTTAGTCCACTCTTGTCTGAACTTTCGCCAGCCAGCTTCGGAAGTTCGCCGCGGGATCTGGCGCCCACAGTCCGTTGTCGCGAGTCGCAACATCAGCGGAGCCCGTAGGCCTACTGACTGCAACGGCAACACGCTCAAGCCCTCCGATATCAAGCGGTGGCCCAAAGCGATCGCCTACGTAGTACTCAGCCATCGGACTCTCCAGCGCAAACACCTGGCATCCGAACGCTGTCGCTTCGAAGAGAACCGTGCTGGCCATGCCCACGACCGCTCGGGCGACGCCGAGCGTCTCATAGACGTCGCCACGGTCGTCGATCCTGACGCCGTCGATATCCACGAGCCGTGGGTACCTCTGGGCGACAACTGGTCGCTCGGATGGGTGTGGTCTGAACATGACGACGAGGTCCGTGGGGAGAAGTGCCCGAAGCGAAAGCACCACGTCGCTCATCTGTTCGGGATCGGTCGTGCTCGACACAACGAGGACTTCTGTGCGCTGCTCATACGGCAGAGAGAATTCGCTCGCGGCGGCGTCGAGGTGCGGTTTCCCAACAGCGGTGACCTCTCCGGGGAATCGCAAACCTTTGGACCATTCGTCACCGAAGGTCAAGAGGTGGTCAGGCAAGGCAACTCGGAGCAAATCGTCATACATGGCCGCACCGTAGTTGTACGCAGCGTGGGAAGGGCCGATCCACCCATGTTGTGGCTCCGCAACGACGATTCCACGCTCTTTCATCGTTGCGATGAGTGGAGCTCGGGTCCCATACGAGGCGTCCTCCATGATGACCACACGCGGCTGCACCCGATCGAGGAGACGGCGAAACTCAGCCAACTCAAAAGCACTCGTCCCTGCCTTGGCGATTGCACCAGCCGTAATTGCGTCGACGGTCTCCTCAGCGATATCCGCGTCTAGAAGTCTGAGCGTCTCATGGACGATGCGCTTGACGCGGTCGCTCGGATCGTTGCGCGAGAGCCTTGCCCGGATCTGCGCTCGAACCGATGCAGGCTCCAACGACCACGTCTTGTCGATCGCCGGCTGTCCCCATCGCCCCGGAAGTGTCCGCCACTGCACGATCGCGGCGTCGGGACCGCTCGCCAGGGCAAGCGGTCCCACAAGCCAGTTCGCCTCGCGGTCCCCGGCCGCCGCCACGGTCCCGCCGTCAACGAGGAAGCAGACGTCCGATTTCCGTGCGCGCCGCGATGCGTCCCACCTCGAGGGCACGAATGAACGTGCGATATGGGCATATGCGCCAAGTCGGGACGGCGTTCCGACCGAGGGGCGAGACAAACCATATTCAGTCGTGTTGAGTGCACTCCACACAGTCGCACGGATCTGGGGCCACAATGGCAGCCCCTCATCGAGAGACTCAAAGAGGATCTCGTGCGCACGGTCCTCCAAATCAATAACAGCTTGAGTGCCGGGTGCGGTCCTCAGGATCATGCGCGCTCCGTGGCCAAAGAACGAACTTGGTCAGGCGTCGGATATGAGATGAGCACCGCCCGGTGCTTCCCGTTGAGCACAAACATGCTTCCTGCGGCCACCGCCGACGCACCTGCCCGCAGTGCAGAGCCAAAGTCATCGAACCGGGAGGCCCCACCGAGTGCGATAACTGGCACAGACACTGCGCGGGACACCGTCTCGATCAGACGGAGGTCGTAACCTTCGAATGTAGATTCGCGATCGATGGATGACACGATGACTTCGCCTGCGCCAAGTTGCTGAGCGCGCATAGCCAGTTCTGCTGGACCCTGACCGGTCTTGCGACTGCCGCGGCGGGTATACGTGTCCCAACCGCCGCTCAACTTCTTCTTCGCGTCCACGCTGACGACCGTGCTTGACGAGCCGAGCGCCTCGGAGATTGCCGTTATCGTCTCGGGAGACTCAACCGCCGCCGTATTGAGGATGACCTTTTCGATCCCGATGCTCGTGATCATTTTCGCTTCATCTGCCGAGGCAACACCTCCCCCATAACCCACAGGCATGAAAGCCTCGCTTGCGATCTCTTCGATGAGCGTGAAGTTGACGCCTGTGCCCTTTGTTGACGCATCGATGTCACAGATCACGAGTTCGTCGACCTGCTTCTCATTGAAGATGCGAACAGCGTTGATCGGGTCGCCAATATAGGTGTCGCCCTTGAACTTGACTGGCTTGACGAGGTAGCCGTCGCTCACGAGAAGTACTGGAATGACTCGAGGAAAAGTGCTCATAGCTGAGAGAAATTCGTTAGAAGCTGCTTTCCGAACGCGTGTGACTTCTCGGGATGGAACTGGGCTCCCATCACATTCTCGTTGCGGATCATCGACGCAAAGAGCCCGCCGTACTCAGTCAGCCCTAGTACATGAGAGTCGCTGTCCGGGACGACGTGGTACGAGTGGACGAAGTAGAAGCGGCTCTGGGAGTCGAGGCCGGACACCAGCGGGTCTTCTCGCGCTGGGGTCACTTCATTCCAACCCATGTGAGGCACCCGCAGTCCATGGCCTTCAGCGAACCGAACCGACTTGCCCGGAATCAGCCCGAGGCCCGGCATGACACCCTCTTCTGATGAGCCGAGAAGGAGCTGCATGCCAAGACAGATCCCCAGCAGGGGCTTGCCGGTCGAAGCGAACTCCTTGATTGCGGGGGCCAACTCCTGCTCTTCGAGAAGGCGCATACCCGAATCGAAGGCGCCAATCCCCGGTAGGAGCAACCGCTCACTCGAAAGAACCTCGTCCGCGGTGCTGACGATTCGCGGCTCAGCTCCAACACGCTTCAACATGTTGACGACTGAACCGAGGTTCCCCAGGCCATATGCGACTAGCGAGACCGTCACAAGCACCCCTTCACGTCACACGAGACTTCGCTGACGCCACAGAACGCGGAGCCGCACGTTCCATCGTAAACGCGAGTGATGAAACACCGTCGTACAACGATGCGGTGCGCCGCTGGAGAAGTCACCGCAGAACGCGGAGCCTTCTTAACACACGGCCAACCCCTGCGGTGAACTCGAACACGCGCTGCTGTAGGGCCTCGCTGTTTGGATAGTCCGTGTAGTGCTTGGTGGGACTCGCCATGATCGTGTCGAGTTCCTCGGTTGAGATCCCCAACTTCTTCGCTACGAAGTCGTGGTCTTGGCGTCGAAGGTCCTCTGGGTAGTTCTCAGTCTCAAGCATGACAAGTGCTTCATCGCGGGTCATTTCACCTGCAACGATGAGTGACGAGTAGTGTGCCAAGCGCTTGTCGAAGCCGAAGCGGGTCGGCAGGTAGTAGCCCTGGAACCACCGAGTGAAGATTGACTCGTAGTGCTTGCCTCCGTAGTCACGCCACCCCACCTCGCGAGCGATCGTCTCCTTCGCCTCGGCGTAGTGGTACGGCATGAAGTTCAGCGGGAAGTGAGTCTGGATGCGTCGCACATACGGGTACCAGTACGTCCGCTTGAGGGTGCCCATGAGCGGATACGTCTTGAGGCGCGTTGTACCGAACTCCTTTTGGATCGCCTTAACGAGCCGAGCGTCGGCGGCCGAATACCCCCATGCGCGGGGCAAGATCGACTCGCTCACAAAGTTGAAACCCGAGAGAATGTGCTTGATCCCGTACTTCTGGGCCTGGTGGTACGCGACGTAACCGAAAGCGTGGTCAGTCGGAGTGTCAGCGTTGGCGATACCCGACTTCAGGTACGAGAGTTGAAGATCCTTCATCTCGCGCCAGTCGACAACCTGCGTGTATAGGTCGAGATTCAAAGACGTCACGAGATTGTGAATGTTGTCGACAGCGAGTTCTGAGTTCCATCCGCTGTCGAAGTGCACGCAAAGCGGGCGCAGCCCCAACTTCACCGCCGAATAGACAAGATATGTGCTGTCCACTCCACCCGAGACGCCGACGATGCAGTCGTACTGCTTGCCCTCGCCGTCGCGCTTGATCTGCGCGGCCAAAGCTTCGAGCTCTCCCAGCAGCTCTCCTGCCTGTGCAGGTCGCAGCACGGGCGCAACGGAGTCCTCGAACAAATGCACGTACATTGACGCGCCCTGTTCATCGAACTCGATACCCGGGTCAGTCGTATCCATCACGGTGACGGTGCACCGCTGATATGGACGGGGGCTTGTCGCGTTCACCACTGCCTCGCATCAGGTCCGGAAGACACCATGTTGACGATCCTAAACGGTGTGCCAGGGCCCAGGATCGCCCACGTGTGCCGCTCGATCGGCGCTGTGCAGTCTTCCAAGCACCAAAGCGTGACCGGCTAGGGTTGTTCCATGCACGAGAATGTGGTTTTTTGGCCGCGACGAACCGGCATCCGGAGTGCGGCGCAATCGGCGCGAGACGTTCCACAAGGGCGCCCATGACACAACCTCGCTTGCTCATCCTGTCGTTCTCAGACATCTCTTCTGATGCCCGAGTCCTGAAGCAGGTGACTCTCTTCGCAGATCAGTACGACGTCACCACGTACGGTTACGGGCCCCAACCTGACCCTCGGGTACGACACCTACGGCTGGATGATTCGCAAGGTATTCGACGTTGGAGTCGAACCGACGTACTCCTCAGGCGCTACCAGAAGATGTATTGGGAGCAGGCAGCGGTAAGTGCGGCCCTTGCCGCTCTCGAAGGTCTCGATCGCTTCGATGCCGTCATCGCCAACGACATTGACACGGTCGGGCTCGCGCTCGCACTGCAGCCGCGACACGGAGTGCACGTAGATATTCATGAGTATGCGCCAAAGCAGAACGAAGAACTTCTCATGTGGCGGCTCTTTGACGCTCCGTTCGTCACCTGGATGTGCCGCACGTTCCTCCCCCAAGCCGCGTCGATGACCACTGTTGGTGGCGGACTTGCCCGTGAGTACAAGCGCGTGTTCAATCTTGACGCGGACATCGTCACGAACGCGACTCCCTACACGGACCTCGCACCTACGGAGGTCACGACGCCAATCCGACTTGTTCACAGTGGTGCGGGCTTGCGCAACCGTCGGCTTGAAGTTTTCATCGACGCCGTCATCGCCACCACGAGTGACGTCACGCTCGACCTCTATCTGATGGCAAATCACCCCTCGTACATTGAGGAACTGCGACAACGCGCGTCGGTGTCGGACCGGATTCGTGTTCTTCCGGGGTTGCCTTATCAGGAGCTTGTCACCGGACTCAATCAATACGACGTCGGTCTCGCTGTGCTCGCTCCCACGAACTTCAACCTTGCCTGGTGTTTGCCCAATAAGTTCTTCGACTATGTCCAGGCGCGGCTCGGCCTCATCATCGGCCCGTCGCCTGAAATGAGTCAGATCCTCACGGAACGCGGCCTTGGCGAAGTGAGTAAAGACTTCAGTTCCTCTGCACTGACTACGGCGCTCAACAACCTCACTCTCGATCAAGTGAGGTCCTGGAAAGAGAACGCACACCTCGCGGCGCATGACCTGGCTGCAGAGACTCAGATCAAGACCTGGGACCGCGCTATTCGAGACTTGTTGTTGGATTGAACTCCGTGGCCTCGCCGTCTGTGGATGTGATCATCCCGGTCCATACGGACCGCCGCCCCATCGCGCGAGCCGTCAGCTCTGTTCTCGATTCGGCTACGGCCTCCGTTCGTGTGAACGTGGTGTGCCACAACACCCCCGAGGCAAGTATCGCGGCGGCGCTCGGACCGTGGGTGCGGGACGACCGCGTCCGCCTGCTCCACCACGAAGATGGGATCGCGAGCCCCGCAGGCCCGATCAACGCGGGATACCGCGCCGCAACAGGCGAGTTCACGTGCCTCCTTGATTCAGATGATGAATATGAGGCGCACGCCATCGACAGCTGGTTGACCGTCCAACGCCGCGCC
The DNA here is from genome assembly GCA_023429985.1 of Bacteroidota bacterium. GTDB lineage: Bacteria > Bacteroidota > Bacteroidia > Chitinophagales > Chitinophagaceae > Flavisolibacter. Next base: position 6,288 of record JAEZCV010000041.1, read on the forward strand.
AACGCTGATGTCGTGATCGCGCCGTTGCGGCATGCGAATGGGAGCTCCCCGAGGACACCTCCAACACGACCCGGACGATCCCACTTCCTTGACGGCGTTCGTGATCGACTTGCGTATCGCACCCGCCAGCACGGTCTGGTGCGTCGTGAAGCGTTCCCTGCACTCTCGATGACTCCGGGGCTGCGTACTGGCGAAGACGTCATCCAGGGCCTGGCGATTTGGTATTCCGGAGCACGCATCAGTTTTGCGCGACGGGGCCCCGCCTACATCATTCATTCAGATAGTGACGAGAGAGCGTCCGTGACTTCGAAGCCTGCGAGCGAGTCACTTGCGTTTGTCGACGCGATTCTCAAGGATCCGCTCTTTGAAGCACTCACGACGACGCAGCGTGAATCGCTCGCGGTGAAGTTCCTGCGCACCCATGTCATGGAGATCCTTGCGGGTGCGTTGCATGCGGGCACATATGCAGAGGACCGGGAGGCCATCGCGGATGCCGTGGCCCGGCTCTTCAACGCGTCACCCATTGCCAGCAAGATCCTAAGTCGGCGTGAGTCTCACATCCTCCGCGGTGTCGGCAAGGGCGTCGACTCCGCCGTTCTTCAGACCGAAATCGGCGTAGTCACAGACTTCCGCAGGCCCGCGAGCGTGCTGCCAGCATCCCTGAGCAAAGTCCTGCACCGAGAGGCCATGCCGCGATTTCTTGTCGCCACAGCGTTCACGCGCTGATGGTGAGGAAATCGGACATCGACTCCGCCGAGTAGCGACCGTCGTGAACGGCATCGACGAAGCCTGGTCCAGCCTGTCCGAGGTGAGCAAAGTCATCCGGGTTCTTGGCAACATCTCGCAGCACGGTTTCCAGCGAGTCGACGGTCGCTTCGACGATTGGAAGTTCACGGCCAGTCTGCTCACGGACCGTCTCCCTAGTCCGAGCGTCGACGTGGCTGACAACCAGCCGACCCGAGGCCATCGCTTCGCAAGCGGCAACACCATAACTACCCAGAAGGAACTGATCGAGGACGACGTCCGCATCGGCGTAGAGGGCAGGCATTTGCGCGTGTGGCACACCGACAATCTGGCGGTACTCGATGACTCCCTCCGCGTCCAGCCGACGCAGCATCGGCTCGATTCGGTCTGTCCCCTTCATCCATTTCTGGGAAGGTGCGTGGACAACCACCGGGACGTCTCGACGGGCAGGCGACGCTTGCTCGACGTTCCAACGCGCAGGATCGACGACGACGGGGCACCAGATCGCGCCCGGGACCCACTCGAGCAGGTCGGGGGTCGACACAAACACCGGAACCCCGGCCCTCCTGACGAGTTTGAGGCTCTCTTCAGCCCCATCAGACAGAAGATGCACAGGCGCACGGGGATCTCGAAAAGGTGACCAGCGGTGCTGATGCGCGTGCTGATGCGGCGGCCGAATATCGCTGCCGTGGAACATCAGCGCGCCTTTGATGCCGTGGTCTCCAAAGAACTCGATCTCTCGCACGGGGTCTGATCCGAAATGCCTGCCCAGGAGGGGAAGACCCGATTCCCAGATGACATGCGTCTGCCGGAGCAAGAATTCCACGAAGCCACGGTGCCAAACCGACGACCTCTGGAACACGGCCATCGGAACCGCGAGATCGACATGTGGCGTAAACGGATCCGGGACGACACCATGCAGAGCGACCGCTGCCACGCGGTGATCACCGCGTTCCGCAGCCCGCGCCCATTCAAATCCCTGACCCGCGGTATTAGCGGGCCCGATGACAAGGCGGATAGGCGAGTCCGCAACCGTGGGGATCGAAGGAACCTGGTCGCTCGAAAATCGAAAACGGGAACGATCCGCGATCTTGCCCAGGAGTCCTCGCCCTGACGCGATGCGCCGAGCAAGTCTCCGAAATGGAGAGGGCGCCCTGTCGAGGATCATGAGCGGATCGAGCATCGTGCCTCCGTCGTGACGTCTGTGATGCGAGTCTAGCTAGCGCGCGCAGCGCTCGAACGTACGAGGTGAGTCTCAGGAAATCCGAGGCGGGCCCGATGGTAGCGTTGCGGGAATGAAAAAGTTGTGGAGCGCGCTCCAAGATCTGCTCCCGCTGCTGCCTGGTAGAGCGCGGCGTTTTCTTGGGATCTATGTGGTGTGCACCGCAGTTCTGGCCCTCTTCGATGTCGCCGCGATGTCGCTCCTGGTGCTGATCATCACTCCGGTCGCGTCCGGGACGCCGATCGAACTCCCTGTCCTGGGCGAGCTGCCCGCCAGTGCGACGCCGTGGGTTCTACTCACCTCCTGCTCACTGATCATTGTGAAGAGCGCGCTCGCGGTGATCATGCACTGGATCGCAACGCGCCAGTTTGCGATCTACGAGTTTGAGATCGGTGCCCGGATGTTTCGCGCCTACCTTGGCTCCAGTTGGGAAGAACGCTCCAAGCGAAGCACCGCTGAGTTCACACGAATCGCTGACACCGGAATTTCCGTGGCGATCTCGAGCCTCGTCTTGTCTCTCCTGACGATCCCGGGCAACGTCCTCACCGTCTTGTTGACGCTGGCGGTGCTGATCATTGCCCAGCCCCTCACGGCCCTGGTGTCACTCGCGTATCTTGGCATCGCCGCCGCGATCATCAACCAAGTGATCGGAAAGCGCACGTTGCGGGCTTCCCGAACCAACTTGGATTTCAGCTACCGGGTGGCCCGCCTCCTCACCGAGATGGTCGAGGCGATGAAGGAACTGACACTCCGAGGCCGGCTGGACGAGATCCAAGGCGTGGTGGCGCATCACCGCAAGGGCGCGGTCGCAGCAAGAGCGTCAATGTCGTTCCTTTCGATCATTCCGCGCTATGGCTATGAGGTGGCGCTCATCGGCGGCTTCATTCTGGTGGGAGGCGTGGGCTATCTCATGGGAGGGGCCACGCAGGCCATCATTGCGGTCGCGATGTTTGGAGCCGCAGGCATCCGACTTGTCCCCGCTCTCACCGGCGTCCAGTCTGCGCTCATCACTGCGACCGCGAGCCTGCCGTGGGTGAATGACGTGGTCAATGACCTCCGTGGCGCTGAAGCGAACACAACCGACGCCCTCGGTGGCGACGACGCCGTCGAATTGCCGGCGAAACCTGTCGCGCTCTCGCTCCGAGATATTGCGTTCCGCTACCCCACGGGCACGAGCCCCGTACTCCTCGGGCTAGACCTCGACGTTCCACTCGGGTCCTCCCTCGGGATCGTCGGACCGTCTGGATCGGGCAAGTCGACGTTGATCGATATTCTCCTTGGCCTCCGTGTACCCACCACGGGCAAGATTTCGATTGACGGAACGCCGCTCACAGATGTGATTCATGCCTGGCGATCCCGTATCGGGTACGTCCCGCAGAAGGTCACTCTCTTCGATGGCACCATCGGTCAGAACGTTGCGCTGACCTGGGAAGACGACTACGACCGAGACAAGGTCATCGAGGTTCTAGAAAAGGCTCAGCTTGGCTCGCTCATCACGTCCCGCGAGGGGGGTATCGATGAGCGCATCGGTGAGCGTGGCGTGTCTCTTTCCGGGGGCCAACAACAGCGCCTCGGTATTGCGCGCGCGCTTTACTCCGACCCAATCATCTTGGTGCTCGACGAGGCCACAAGTGCCCTCGATTCCAAGACGGAGGACGATGTCGTCACGGCGATCAAGCAACTCCAAGGAGAGGTCACCCTCATCGCCGTCGCACACCGAATCTCAACCATCAAGGACTACGACCAAATCTGCTACCTCGATAGCGGGCGTGTCCTTGGCAAGGGATCGTTCAGCGAACTGGCCGCGCAGGTGCCGCAATTCGCGATCCAAGTTCAACTCGCCGGCCTGGGTGCGACGGACTGGACCCAGACTGGACCCGAGGTCTAGACGCGACTGCTGGCTCCAGCAGCGCGGCGCAGAAAGCTCCGCACCCGTCCAATGGCCCCCCAGAACCGAGCCGAACTCGGGTAAGCGGTGTAGTCGACAGGCGGCTGCGCACAAATCGCCTCGAGTTCGGCTACCGAGACACCAAGTTTCTTGGCGATGAACTCGTGGTCCTGGGTCCGCAGGTCGAGCGGGTAGTTCGTCGTCTCCATCAGTGCCAGCGCCTCATCTCGCGTCAACTGACCTGAGAGGATCAGCGAGGAGTAGTGGGCCAGACGCTTGTCATAGCCGAACTTGTGCGGGAGGTAGTACCCCTGAAAGTACCGCGTGAATACGGACTCGTAGTGCTTGCCTCCGTAATCACGCCAACCGACGTTCTCGGCGATGTCCTTCTTGGCATCCTCGACGAAGTACGGCATGAAGTTTAGGGGTCGCACAGTCTTCACGCCGAGCACCATGGGGTACCAAACATGCCGCTTGAACATCCCCATGACCGGGTACGTCTCGAGTTTGCGGGTGCCAAATCGCTTGTGAACAGCTTTGAGATGCCGGGCGTCGCTCGCGTTATAGCCCCATGACTCTGGAAGAACCGACTCGGTCGCCGCGTTCCCACCCGACAGGATGTAGCGGATCCCGTATTTGCGCGCCTGGGTGTAGGCCACGTATCCAAACGCGTGATCAGTCGGAATGTCGCAGTTCGCGAGAGAGGCCTTGAAGAACGCGAGCTGCAGGTCCTTCATCTCGCGCCAATCGACGACGTGGGTGTACAGGTCAAGATTGAGAGAAGTCACAAGACTGTGAATATTGCCCACGGCGAGCTCAGAGTTCCACCCACTGTCGAAGTGGACGAGCAGCGGCCGCAAACCCAATCGCACGGCCTGCAACGTGAGATATGTGCTGTCAACACCGCCAGAGACACCAATGACGCAGTCGTATTGCTTGCCACGGCCGGCATCTTTGATGGTGGCAACGAGTTGCTCGAGTTCCTCGCGACGCTCGCCCCGTTGCGCGCGCCGCAGGTCAGCAGCGAATACTTCATCGAAACGGATCGCGTGAGAGGAGACGCCGTCTTCGTCGAACCAGATATCGGGGTCAGTCGTATCCATGATCGTGCGGGTGCACCGCTGATATGGTCGCTCCTCGGCCGCCATCGGTCCTGCCTCTCTCTTGACGCCGCGGCCAAGTCTACGCGCGCCACCATCGGCAAGATTTGCCTGCGAGAGGACGTCAATCCGACCACCGCTCTGTGGAGCGCCGTGCCTCGGTTCACTCCGTAGACTCGTGCGCATGCCCAAGGACCCCTCAGACGTGACGGCGGCGCCCTCCCAGAGGCGACCACGAATTCTTTGTGTCTCCTTTTCCCCGATTTTCGAGGACGCACGCGTGCTGCGGCAGATCGCGGTGCTTCGTGAACATGGCGACGTGGTCACAGTGGGATACGGTCCCAAGCCGTCCGGCGCTGCGGCGCATATTGAGGTGCCTTCCGACGCTGTGTCGCTGCCTCGCACGCCGCTTGGTGTAGCGAAACTGGCTCTCCGCGCCCACCGGTCGGTCGAGCTGACGGCACCGGGCGAAGTCGCAGTGGAGAGGTTCGTGAAGGATCGAGGCCCATATGACCTCGTCGTCGCGAATGACGCCCGGGCATTGCCGCTCGCTTTCCACGCGGCCGGTGGTGCACCAGTGTGGGCAGACATGCACGAATGGGCGCCACATGAGACTGCGAGCCTCCTGAGTTGGCGCATCCTCGTAGCTCCGTACATGGAGTACTTGTGCCGCACGTATTTGCCCAGCACGTCGGCTGTCACCACGGTCAGCGCGGGCCTCGCGGAGCTATACCACCAGCACTTCGGGGTAGAGACAGGGGTAGTCCGGAGCGCCCCGCCTTTTCATGATCTTGCGCCAAAGCCCGTCCAGGGCGGCGTCATTCGCCTTGTTCACAGCGGAATCGCGGACACCCGACGAAACTTGCCCACTTTGATCGAAGCGATCGACAAACTTGGCGAAGGTTTCACCCTCGATCTGTTCTTGGTAGAGGTTCCAGGAGGCCACCTCGACGCACTGAAAAGCATGGCGGCCACGCGGCCAGGAGTGACGGTGCACGATCCGGTCCCGCCGGCGACGCTGCCAAACGTGCTCAACGACTTCGACCTCGGGGTCTTCCTGTTTCCCATCAAGACATTGAGTCAACGCCATCACCTTCCGAACAAGTTCTTTGACTTCGTTCAGGCGCGACTTGGCCTCGTATTCTCCTCCGCACCCGAGATCGAGGCGCATATTGGCAAGTACGGACTGGGGGTCATCACGGCAGACACAAGCGCCGATGCGCTCGTTGACTCACTCCAACGACTGACGCCCGACGATGTCATGCGCTTCAAGAACGCGGCTCACGAGGCGGCGCACGCATTGTCAAACGAATCGGACAGTGCCTTTCAGCACGCACTGATCGAACGACTCCTGGTGGATCGCAAATGAGGGTGGTCGTCGCAACACGGATTTATGGTCCGGAGGTCTCCGCGGCCTCGGGCATCCTGCGCACGTGGGCTGAGGAGTTTCGCGACCGTGGCTGGAAGGTGACAGTGCTCACCGCACGGCCACCTCGTGGTGCCGTGATCGACGATCCTCCGGGAATCGATATTCGCCGGGCACGCGTGAAGCGAGACAAGCAGCAATACGTGCGGGGATACCTCAGCTACATGAGTTTCGATATCCCGCTTGCGTTCCGCCTGTTGTTCTCTCGGCGCGCCGACCTCTACATAGTGGAGCCGCCACCGACAACGGTTGCAGTGGTGCGGGTCATCAGCTTCCTCCGTCGAACGCCATACGCCGTTCGGGCAGCGGACTACTGGACCGAGGCTGCGGAACTCGCGACGAACTCAAAGTTCGTGATCGGCTTTCTCCGCCGCTTGGAGGCGTGGGGGCTAAATGGCGCACGGATGCTCTTCGCTGCGCATCAGCCCTTGCTTGACCGGCTCCGGGCAGTGGGTATCTCGGCACCCGGTCGCCCGATCGGTTTCGGTGCAGACACGAAGGACTTCCGGTATGAGGAACACCCTCCCGCCGACCCGCCTGTCTTCGTCTACGCAGGCACCTATTCCGAGTGGCACGCGGCGGAAATCTTCGTCGATGCGCTGACAAGAGTTGTTGAGAAGTATCCGGGCGCTCAGCTTGCGTACTACGGCAATGGCGAGGATCGAGAAGAACTGCAGGAGCGCGCTCGACGCCTTGGCATTCACGAGAACGTCTCATTCTCGCCACCGATCCCACCCTCGAAGCTGTCGGAGATCCTCAGCCGTGCGACGGTGTCCGTTGCGAGCTTGGCGCCGGTCGCGGCGAACGAGTACGCGGTGGCCACGAAGGTGTACTCATCACTTGCGTCGGGTTGCCCCGTGCTCTTCGCGGGCGTGGGCCCTACCTCCGAGCTCATCGCTGAGATTCCGTTCTCCGGTGCGGGCGTGGCGATGGGCTACGACGTGGACGCCGCAGCGGAGGCAATGCTCAACGCGGCATCGAATCCACTCCCACCTTCAGAGCGATCGCGTCTCGCCGCATGGTCTGCGGACCGCTACTCGCTTGCCTCTATTGCTCGTGCCGTCGTTGACGAGAGCGCCCGCATTGCCAAGAGCCACAAGCGCTGACACCCCACGCCACGTGCCGTCAATCCGGACACGTGCAGGTGACGGGTCCACGGTTCCAGACATGGCATCATGGATTCATCTGGGTGCCGCCGCGACCGGCGCTCGCCATTGGCCCCTCGCGATCTGGAGACCTTGACGTGTGCGGCATTTTCGGGTTTGTCGGGTCCCAGCCACTTGACCGCTCATCGACGAAGACCCTTGTGGACCACGCGCAACAGCGCGGGCGCGACTCAAGCGGTCTGGTGATTCATGAGACCGACGGTTACCACGCTTACCGTGCGGACTTGCCAATTGACCGCCTGTTGAAGCGCACGCCCGAACTGGGCCGAGTGTTCTTCGGCCACAGCCGTCTTGTCACGAACGGCACTGCGGACAACCAGCCGGTGCTGCGCGATCAGGTGGTGGTGATTCACAACGGCATCGTCGTGAACGAGGATGCCGTGTGGACTGAGGTGGGGAAAGAGCCTGCTCTCACCATTGACACGGAGGTCATCCCGGCCATCGTCGCAGCGCAACTCGACAAAGGCGCGAGCGTCGAAGAGGCTGCCGCACGCGTACTTGAGTTAGCCGAGGGCATCGTCGCGTCGGCCGTTTTGGTCCCTGCTCAAGGCAAGCTCGCCTTGATGTCGAACAACGGCAGCCTCTACCTGGGTGACATGGATGGCGGCAAGGTGTTTTCTTCCGAGCGCTACCCTCTCACGCAGATCGGCGCAGAGAACATCACTCAGGTGCGAGATCCGATCGTTATCGACGTTCCTGCCCACGCTGGTGAAGCGCCAGTCAAGGAGTGGGCCAACCGTTCCATTGATTTGGTGCCGGGCCTGGGGGTGTCGATGGAAGAAGAGCAACTTCTCATCTATCCCACACCCAAGTTCCGGCGGTGCACTCGCTGCGTGCTTCCCGAGACCATGCCTTACATCGAGTTCGATGCTGACGGAGTCTGCAACTACTGCCTCAACTACAAACCCCGCAACCAGCCTCGCCCCAAAGAGGAACTCTTCGAACTCATCGAGCCGTTCAGACGCGCAAGCGGTGACGAAGTGATCGTGCCGTTCTCGGGAGGACGCGACAGTTGCTATGCCTTGCATCTCATCGTCCACGACCTCGGCTTGCGCCCTATCACCTACACGTACGACTGGGGAATGGTGACCGACCTTGGTCGGCGCAATATCAGCCGGATGTCCTCAAAACTTGGCGTCGAGAACATCATTGTCGCCGCAGACATCACCAAGAAGCGTGACTACATCCGCCGGAACCTCAATGCGTGGATCAAGAACCCGCACCTCGGCATGCTGAGTGTGCTGACGGCTGGCGACAAGCACTTCTTCCGTTACATCGAGACCATCAAACGCCAGACCGGCATTTCACTCAACCTGTGGGGCATCAACCCGCTGGAGGTCACACACTTCAAGGCGGGATTCTTAGGCGTTCCGCCGTACTTCGCGGAGGACCGTGTCTACACTCACGGGGCGATGAAGCAATTGCGCTACCAATCACTTCGGTTCCGCGCGATGCTGAAGAGCCCGGGCTATTTCAACCGCTCGCTGTGGGACACGCTTTCGGGTGAGTACTACCGGAGCTTCACTGAGAAGACCGACTACTTCCACATCTTCGACTACTGGCGCTGGGATGAAAGACAGATCGAGGACACCCTCGACGCCGAGTACGACTGGGAGCACGCGCCCGACACGCAGACCACATGGCGCATCGGCGACGGCACTGCGGCCTTCTACAACTACGCGTACTACACGATCGCTGGTTTCACCGAGCACGACACCTTCCGTAGCAATCAGGTGCGTGAAGGCGACCTGACACGTGGGGAAGCGCTACGCCTGGTGCAAGAGGAGAACGCTCCGAGGTACCCGAACCTCAAGTGGTACCTCGATGTCGTTGGTGTCGACTTCACCCAGGCGATCAAGGCGATCAACGACACCCCTCGCCTCTACCTCGAGGGCTAACGGGTAGCTGACTCGCTCAGGTCTTCGGACTCGAGCGCCTTCGACTCGCACAGGTGCGGCCACAGCAGAACGAGAAGTCCCGCGAACGCGGCGCTTCCGAGTATCCATGTGGCCGTTGGCCCAACAAGCGCGCCGGGCCACCACCACTCCGCGCCCGCGTCGAGGTTGAGCCCCTGCTGGTCAGCGCCCGTGATGTAGCGGCGGATGTTGACCTGAAGTGCGACAAGGTTGGCCCCCGCGAGCGCAGCAAAAAGTGTCGCTGTTTGAAGCCTTCCAAACCGCAAGGTCAGGCCTGGGACCTCTGTGACAAGCACGAATCCGAACAGCACCACAAGTGGCAACAGGTACCTGGGCTGCAGATTCTCACCGACCTTGTCACCCCCCACCGTGAGCACATAGACGGGCAGTGCAGTCAGCACAACGAGCACGCCCACGAGGGAGATGACCTTGCGCCACGGTGCACGGCTCAGCGCGGTGAAGCCGACCGCAACAAACGACGACACCGCTGCCCACGGCACCATCGCCGGCATGGCCGTATCGAGCCAGCCGAGTCCCCACGATCCCCAGACTCCCGTCCAAAGGAACGGGAGCATGAGGAAGTTGTACGCAGCCAATCCACTTCCGGAGATCTGTTCCTCCACACCCGGCAGCACGTTCGCAGAGATCCCACTGTCGCTTGTGAAGCCTTCGAAGCCAACGCCCGCCTGGCCCGCCATTGTGAAGAAGACAAGCGCGATCACCAAGCCCCCCGCAGGCAGGATCGCCCTCATCAACCAATCGCGAGTCCGTTCCCACGTCAGGATGAGCACCACAACTGTCGCGCCCGACGCGTAAACCGCCGCGTCGCCACGTGAGCCCGCGGCCATGAGAACGGCCACAAGGTATATACCCGCGAACGCCCAACGGCGTCGCCCCGTGGACTCAAACCAGCCGAGCAAAGCCAGGAACGCCGAGCCCACACCCAACACCGCCCAACCACTTGGGTTGTTCGACGGAATGATGAACACGCCCAGCGGTACTGACGTCACCAGCCATCCCCACATGAGGGTCCGCCGGCGCGATTCGCTCAACAGCCCCGCGAGGGCCGTAGCGAGTGCGACGAAGAGCGCGGCGTTGACCACTCTCATCACGAGCGCGCTCTGCTGCACGTCCGAACCGGCAAGCACCCTCATCGTCGAGTAGTAGACAGGCGGGTACTCCCCATAGAAGTTGCCCCGCCTCGTCTCAAAGGTATTGCCGTCCCAGTTGTCCCAACCAGGCTCCTGACAGGCCGCGCTTCGCTCGGGGTTCTGGACATAACAGAAGATCTGTCCAAAGCCATGGGCCACCTCGCGCAAGTCACTGGCCGAACCTGGCTCACAGTGTTCACTGCCGCCGTTCGCACACCACGTGCTGATCAGGTGATAGTCGTCGTCTGGGCCTGCGCCAATCGGCGAAGCGAAACCCCAGCACACGAGTGCCACGAAGGCCGCGACAGGAGTGAGGAGCCACCGCCACCGTGCAGTGAACCAGCGGAACGGCGTCGTCATCGTTTTCCCCAGCGAACTCTGGCCCACAACTCAACGGAGGGCTTCTTGAATCGACGTCGCGAGCCTACCCCAGGGCCTCGGTCGCGCCGTGCTGCCCGCATCGACACCTAGAATCGAGTCATGAAGATTGCCGTCATCGCCCTCGGAAAGATCGGGCTCCCACTCGCCGTGCAGTTCGCGAACAAGGGACACGAGGTGGTTGGCGTTGACGTCAACCAAACCGTGGTGGACCTCGTCAACGCTGGCAAGGAGCCGTTCCCGGGCGAGGCACACCTCCAGGAACACCTGAGCGAGCTTGTGCCGGCGGGAAAACTGCGGGCGACAACGGACTATGCCGACGCCGTTCCTGGCGCCGACGCGGTGGTCCTGGTGGTGCCGCTGTTCGTGGACGACGAGGCTCGTCCCGACTTCGGCTGGATGGACGCGGCCACCGAGTCGCTCGGCAAGCACCTCACCAAAGGCACGCTCGTCTCGTATGAGACGACGCTGCCCGTCGGGACCACCCGCACCCGCTGGAAGCCTCTCCTCGAGAAGATCTCCGGTCTCACCGAAGGTGAAGACTTCCACCTGGTCTTCTCCCCTGAGCGCGTACTGACGGGCCGTGTCTTCGAGGACCTCCGCAAGTACCCCAAGCTCGTCGGTGGCCTTTCGGAGGCGGGCGCTGTTCGCGCGATCGAGTTCTACAACGCGGTGCTCGACTTCGACGAGCGACCCGACCTCAAGCGCGCCAATGGTGTCTGGGACCTGGGTTCCGCGGAGGCCGCCGAACTCGCGAAACTTGCCGAGACCACGTACCGCGACGTCAACATTGGCCTCGCCAACCAGTTCGCACGCTTCGCTGCAGACAACGGCATCGACGTGTACCAGGTGATCGAGGCGTCGAACTCGCAGCCCTACAGCCATATCCACCAGCCGGGCATCGCCGTGGGCGGTCACTGCATCCCGGTCTACCCCCGTCTGTACCTCTGGAACGACCCGGCAGCCACCGTGGTGGCGGCGGCCCGCGCCGCCAACGCCGGCATGCCGGACTACACGATCGGCCTGCTCGAGGGTGCTTACGGAGACCTCAGTGGCGCCCGTGTCGTGGTGCTCGGAGCGTCGTACCGTGGTGGCGTCAAGGAGACCGCCTTCTCGGGTGTGTTCGCAGCCGTCGAGGCCATCAAGGCGCGTGGCGCACAGGCACTCGTCCACGACCCCATGTACACGGACGACGAGTTGACGAAGATGGGCTTCACTCCATTCCATCTGGGCGACGAGGCCGACGCCGCAGTGGTCCAGGCGGACCACGCTGAGTATCGCGAACTGACGCCGGCAGACCTTCCCGGCATCAAGGCCTTCATCGACGGCCGTCGCGTCTCAAGCGCGGACAAGTGGCCCGGGATCGCCTACCGCGTCATCGGCAAGGCGCTCACGAACGCGAGCTGACGTTCTCTGAGTCGTTCGCTTCGCCTGCGCTTGCGCGCACCTGAAGCTCAGGAGCGGGCGCCACGTCCTTCGCGCGGAGCAACGGCCAGAGCACCGCAAGCAAGCCTGCAAAGGCCGCGCTTCCCAGTGCCCACGTGAGTGTCGGTCCGAGCAGTGCACCGTCCCACCACCACTCCGCGCCCGAGTCAAGGTTCAATCCTTGGACGTCCGTCCCGGTCACGTAACGCCGGATGTTGATCTGCAGTGCCAACGCGTTCGCACCTGCCAAGCACAGGAGTACCACCGCGGTCTGAGTACGTGTCAGGCGTACGGCCCGCGCGCCGGGGGTTCCCGTCACGAGCAGCATGGCGAACAGGACGATCAAGGGCAGGAAGTAGCGCGGCTGCACGACGTCGCCCACCACGTTGCCCGCACGGGTCAAGAGGAACACCGGCAGCGCGACGAGCACTGTGAGGACTCCCCCAATGGACGCGAGTTTGCGCCAGTTCAGGTGGGCAACGCCAGCGAACCCGACGACGACAAAGCAGGCCACCATCGACCACCGAACCACCGCTGGCAGCGGAGTGTCGAGCCAACCGAGGCCCCACGTGCCCCACACGCCCACCCAAAGGTCCGGAATCTGCAGCACGTTGTAGATCGCGAGCGCTGCACCGGCTGTGGGCTCCGCTGACTCGACCACACCTGACCCACTCGAGACCCCGCCTCCGCTTGAAGACTGTGCCGCGGCTCCTGACGTGTTCGCGGTGAGGTAGAGCGAATACGCGAGGGCGACACCCACGGCAAGCAATGCCGCTCTTGCAAGCCAGGTCCGGCTCTTCTCGATTGTGAGAAGCGCGGCAACTGCGGACGCGCCGATCACGTACGTCGCTCCGTCCGCTCTCGAACCAGCGGCGAGCAGGACCCCGCACAAATAGATCGCTCCAGTCGCCCACCTCCGGCGGCCGGCTGCTTCCATCCAACCCAGCGCGGCCAGGTAGGCCGTTCCTACGCCGGTCACCGTCCACCCGCTCGGGTTATTTGAGGGGACGAGGAACACACCCAGTGGAACGAGTGTGATCAACCAGCCCCACGTAAGGGTCTGGCGACGAGAAGTGCCGAGCAGGCATGCAAGAGCTGTTGCGAGCCCAACGAAGATCGCAGCATTGACAAGCCGCATCGTGAGGGCGCTCTTCACCAAGTCGTCATCCGCGAAGACACGCATCGTCGAGTAGTAGGGGGCTGGGTAGTCACCAATGAAGTTGCCACGGTTGGTGAGATAGAGCGGTCCGTCGAGCTCAAGTCCCCACCGCTCCTGGCATTGCGCGCTCACCGTCTGGCTGCGTGCAAAGCACACAGCGTGACGGAAGGCCGTGTCAACGTGTCGAGTGAGTGAGTCGACCCCGATCTCACACGCCTCGGTCCCGCCGCGGGTGCACCACACACTGGCTAAGTGGTAGTCATCGTCCGGGCTCGCGCCAACGGGCGATGCGAAAGCCCATACGCTCAGCGTCAGCATGGCAAGGACGGGAGCAAGGTGTATCCACCGGAATCGCATCGCAATACGTCGCACGACGCCTGCTCGCGCGTCAGCCACTACGGCGCCTCCTCATCTTGGTGAATGGGGCGACCGTGCCCGAACGTATTTTATGCAGGCAGTTCGGGATCACGCTGAACAAGGACGTGTCCACGTGTCACCCGTTTCCTCCACGCCACAGCGAGGACGGTCGCCTGTGCAACGCCTGAGGCAAGCTCCGTGCTTCCGAGCGCCCACGCGGCACCAGCGGCGCCCCACATCGAGGCTCCTACGAGCAGTGCCGTCGCTCCAATCACCGATGCTGCGATCACGCACGTCATGAACGCCCTACGCGCACCTAGCATGACGAGACCGATGCGGCCAAAGACAGTTCCGGCAGATATGCCAAGGATGGCGACACCGAAGCCTGCCGCCGTGAGTTGGTCGATCGCGATATCTGCACCAAAGAGCAGTCGCGTCAAGGCAGGGCCGACAATCGCGAATGCCGCGCCTCCGCCAACGCCCAGGGCGAGGTGCAGTCCGATCGCCGCCTTCATCCGCCGAGGAGCACCGTCCTCACCGCGCTCGACTACCCAGCCCTGAAGTGCATTTCCCAGCGAGGACACTCCGTATTGCCCAATGCGATAGGCCTTGTCACCCGAGACGTATCGCGCGGCTTCTCCGACGCTCGTTGCGTGTGCCACCAGCGTGACCGCAAGTGCGTTGTAGGCACCGGCCGCCGTTTCGGCGATGACGGCGGGAGGATGCCTGCGAACGATCTCCATGGCCTCACGGCGTTGCCATCCGGCGAAGCCACCTCGGGTGATCCGCGCGTAGATCACCGCGGGACCCGCCGCCATGGCCACGCCCAGGAGTACGGGGTACCAGATGAGAGGGCCGTCCAACAGAAGAGCCGCGGCCGCAAGCACCATCGCGCCAGCACGCGGAAGCACCTCGGCCCAAAGGATGGGCAACGCTCGGCCCACGCCGATCCAGTACCACGTGGGAGCAAGCCCCGCGATGCTCAACGCAACTGCAGTGGCGCTCGCCTCAACGGCGAAACCGTCCGGCGCGAGCAGCGCCGCCACCACACCTCCAGCGGCTGCGGCGACGAGCCACACCGGCCCACGGACATACAGACTCGTCACGACGTACCGGCGCCGTGCAGCGTCGGACGCTTGAGCGAGCACAGGCGGCGCGAGCGTCGGATAGCCCATACCGGCGATGAGTGCCGCGAAACCACCTACCGACTGGCCGACCGCGATCGCAACCCACGCATCCTCCCCCGCAAGCCGGGCGAGCACGGGAAGAAAGAAGAACGGCGCAATGAGTGAGATGAACGGCGCACCGGCGAAAGCGACAATGCGTCGCGCCAACAGGCGCCGCGACTGCAGAGCAGGGGACGGCGTCGTCACCGCTTTGACCGCCGGGAGCTGATGCGGCGCACCACTTCACCGGGGCCCCCGTGACGCAGGTAGTGCCACACCATCCGCAGATCGCGACCGCGGCCGGGGCGACCTTCGGGCTCGTGGAGCCTGAGCGCCTCCTTCGCGAGAACGTCACGTCCGCCGGCCGCATCAACGTCAGCAGCGCGCCTGGGTTCACGCGCAATTCGGCGCAAGGGTTCCAATGTGGTTCCCCAGAGAAAGCGCTCGCGCACATGAGCAACGCGCTGAGCTGCTTGCGCTGCAAAGGTGCCGTCGTAAAGCACCGTCTCAAGGGCGTCCGTCAAGGCGTTCAGGTCTCCCGCGGGGACCACCACCCCAAGCCCCTCGGCACGCACAAGGTCCGCGAAGGAGTCCCCCTCCGTCACCACCATGGGCAGCCCCGCCCACAGATAGTCGAGAATGCGGGTACGGAAGCTGAACTCGGTCTCCACATGGGTGTGGTGGGTGGAGACACCCGCGTTCGCCTCGACGAGGAACGCACCGCGCTCGTCGTACGGCACCCACTCTTCGTTGAAGATGACCCCGGTGCCCAACACGCCCAGTTCCTCAGCCAGGTCGATCGACTCCTTGACAATGCCCATCGGCTCTTGGCCCGGGTGTCGCGTGCCCAAGAACAACAGCGCCGCATTAGACCGGCGTTCTCTCAGTGCATGGACGGCGCGGATGAGGAGGAGCGGGTCAAACCACGAATAGACGCCGCCACCCCAGATCACCAGGCGGGTCGCATCGTCGATCCCGGGCACGACGTTCCTCACCGCGGGTCGCGATGCGACGGGACCGGCCTCATCCAAGCCAAACGGCGCGATCGAAATGAGACGCTCAAGGTTCGGATCGTTCTCGTATGTGGTGGGTGAGATGCGTCCAAGCGCAGCGAGCTGACCCAAGTAGAAGGACCGTTGCCGGTCGGATGCGCACAGCACGAGGTCGGCACGGGCCAACTGATGGTTGAGGAGCGCCACGCGAGAGCGCACCATCATGTCCCAGGTGGCGCGCGGCTGCTCCCGGCCCTGCTCGAGCATCTCGAGGTGCATCGGGTCGTAGGCGTCCGCGACCACCACACGGTCGGTTGTGGCGAGAGCGTCAAACTGCTCCATTGCGTGACCCTGGAACACGATGAGGTCGCTCTCCTGTTCGAGCGATCGGAAAGCCGCGTCATCGCCCGGACGGATCGCCGCAAGCCGATAGCCGTCAGAAGGAGCGCCCTCGGTGAGGGTGGCGGTTGTCGCGAGGACAACGTCGTGCCCGTCGCCTGCCAACACCCGAGCCATCGCGGAGGCCCGAATCGCGGGGCCCGCGAGGCGTTCACCGAGATCTGAGCCGGTGATGATCAACACACGCGTCATGCCAACAGGTCCCTCCGGGAGGCGGCGCCGAGGCAAGACTTCCATGGCGCGAGCACGCCTCCATCGTAGGGGTAGCCCCTGCCCGGAGCCCTGAAGTGCCCGCGCTCCCACCGGCGACTTTGGTCGCTCTTCGCGCAAGGGGCGCTGAGGTATTCTCGCGACATGGGTATCCGGATCGCACCATCCGCCGATGTCTCGGAAGACGCCGTCATCGGCGAAGGCTCCGCAATCTGGCATCTCGCGCAGGTTCGCGAGAACGCCGTGCTTGGCACCGACTGCATCGTGGGCCGCGGCGCATACATCGGAACTGGCGTGACGATGGGCGACGGATGCAAAGTGCAGAACTACGCCTTGGTCTACGAACCTGCGGTGCTCGAAGATGGCGTATTCGTGGGACCAAGCGTGGTCTTCACCAATGATCACTTCCCCCGCGCGATCAATCTTGACGGTTCCCCCAAGTCCGCGCACGACTGGGAGCCTGTGGGCGTCACAGTCCGATACGGCGCTTCGGTCGGCGCACGCGCAGTCTGCGTAGCACCGGTCACGATTGGCCGCTGGGCCACCGTTGCCGCTGGCGCCGTCGTGACCAAAGATGTGCCTGATTACGCACTCGTCGCAGGCGTCCCAGCTCGACGCATCGGATGGGTCGGCGAGGCAGGCGCCCCACTCACAGATCAAGGCGACGGGACGTATCGTTGCCCCATCACCGGCTCTCTCTATGACGAGGTCGACGGCGCACTCACCCCGCGCTAGACCGCTTCCCTCATCTCAAAAGGACTACGCATGAACCAGCCCATCATTCCTGCAGCCAAGCCTTTGATTGGCGACGAGGAGCGCGAGGCCGTCGACCGCGTCATGCGATCCGGAATGATCGCGCAGGGTCCCGAGGTCGCCGCGTTTGAAGCGGAGTTCGCAAACGAGTTGGTGGACGGTCGCACGTGTGTCGCCGTGAGCTCTGGGACCTCGGGACTCCACCTGGGCTTGCTCGCAGCAGGCATTGGACCCGGCGATGAGGTGCTCGTGCCGTCGTTTACCTTCGCTGCGACTGGCAACTCGGTCGCTCTCACCGGTGCAACCCCGGTGTTCGTCGACATCGAGCCCGACACATTCTGCATGGATCCCGGCGCCGCCGATGCCGCTATCACGGAGCGAACCGCAGGCATCATGCCGGTTCACCTTTACGGACACCCCGCCGACATGACGCGTCTTGGCGACGTCGCTGAGCGCCGGGGCGTGAGACTCTTCGAGGATGCCGCGCAGGCTCACGGTGCGCAGTGGCAGGGCAAGCCGGTGGGTTCCTTCGGTTCCTTTGCAATGTTCAGCCTCTACCCCACCAAGAACATGACCTCTGGCGAGGGCGGCATGGTGTCATGTGGCACTGAAGAGATCGCGCGCAATGTGCGCCTATTGCGCAACCAGGGTATGGAGCGCCGCTACGAAAACGAGGTCGCGGGCTTCAACGCTCGGATGACCGACATTCACGCGGCGATCGGCCGCGTCCAGTTGACGAAGCTCCCTGCATGGAACGAACGTCGCCAGGAGATCGCCGCTCGCTTCGATGCCGAACTTCAGGGCGTCGTTGTGCCGCCGGTCGCTGACGGCGCCGTGCACGTCTACCACCAGTACACGATCCGCGTCACCGACGACCGCGACGGTTTTGCTAAGGCGCTCCTTGAGGAGCACGGCATCGGTACGGGGGTCTACTACCCGATCCCCAACCACGAGCTTCCGTCGCTGAAGTCCGATGTTGACCTTCCCGTCACAGCGCAGGCGGCTCGCGAAGCGCTGTCGCTCCCCGTTCACCCATCGCTCACGTCGGCAGATGTGGAGCGCATCATCAGCGCGGTTAACGCTGTCGCGGGAGCAGGTGCCTAATGGCGAACCTTCGAGCCGGTCTCATTGGCCTTGGCAGCATGGGCCGTCACCATGCGCGCGTCCTTCGTGCGCTCGATGGAGTCGATCTTGTGGCCGTCGCTGACTCCACCGGTGACCCTTTCAAGGTCGCAGGCAACCTTGACGTTCTCCCTGACGTCGAATCCCTCCTCAAGGTGGGTCTCGACTACGTCGTAGTCGTCGTGCCGACGATCTTCCACGAGGAGGTCGCACTGAAGGTGGCGGAGGCTGGCGTCAACGCATTGGTTGAGAAGCCGCTCGGTCACGACGTGCCCTCGTCTCAGCGCATCGCCGCAGCATTCGAGAGCCGTGGACTCATTGGCGGTGTCGGCCATATCGAGCGTTATAACCCTGCCGTGCAGAGCCTTCGTGAACGCCTGGAGAATGGCGATCTCGGCGACGTGTACCAGATCGCAACTCGCCGTCAAGGCCCCTTCCCTGCCCGCATTGCCGATGTAGGCGTTGTCCGCGACCTAGCGCCGCACGATGTCGATCTCGCGGCGTGGGTCGCCCGATCCACCTACTCGTCGATCTCTGCACAGGTCGCGTATCGCAGTGGACGGGAACATGAAGACCTCGTATCCATCACGGGCCGCTTTGCCAACGGCGTCGTTGCGAACCACCTCATCAACTGGCTTTCGCCGATGAAGGAGCGCACCACAGTGGTCACGGGTGAGCGAGGCACCTTCGTTGCGGACACCCTTACCGCTGATCTCACCTTCTTTGCGAATGCGACGGTTGCGACCACGTGGGACCGTATCGCTGGCTTCCGGGGCGTTGCTGAAGGCGATGTCACGCGCTACGCCATCCCGAAGGCCGAGCCGCTCGCCACCGAGCACGCGGCCTTCCGCGATGGCGTCCTCGGAACGGCGAGCAACTACGTGACGATGCGCGAGGGACTGGAGACTGTATCAGTGGTCGATGCGGCTCTCGAGTCCGCGCGAACGGGCACCACAATCGCGCGCTGACGCGGCAGAGACGCTCATCGGTGCCATGAAGGCCCGATGCTACGATGCGGCCATGGGAACTGCGCTAGAGCAGACGCTCATCGTCATGCCGGCGTACAACGAATCCCACTCCGTGGCTCGCGTCGTGACAGAGACGCGCGAGACGCTTCCGGGTGTGACGGTGCTCGTCGTCGATGACGGCTCGTCCGATGCCACAAGCACGCTTGCTCGAGAAGCAGGTGCGGTCGTAGTCACCGTTCCGTTCAATCTCGGCGTGGGCGGTGCAATGCGCGTCGGGTTCCGGTACGCACTGGAACACAGCTATCAGGCAGTGGTCCAAATTGATGCCGATGGCCAACATGACCCCCGCACCGTGCAAGCCCTTCTTGACGGCCTTGACAACCACGACATCGTCATCGCGGCCCGGTTCGCAGGCGAGGGATCGTACGTGATGCGTGGCCCACGCAGGTGGGCAAGCTGGGTTCTCGCAAAGTCGATCAGCCGCACGGCACGCGCGCGGCTCACCGATACGACGTCAGGGTTCCGGGCGTCGGGGCCCAGAGCGATCGCTCTGTTTGCACGCGAGTACCCCGCGGAGTACCTCGGCGACACGATCGAATCTTTGGTCATCGCCTGCCGCGCGGGACTCACGGCAACGCAAGTCCCCACCGCTATGCGTGGACGAGCGGGGGGAGTTCCTTCTCAGGGACCCGTGAAGGCGGCGCTTTACTTGGCGCGTGCGATTCTCGCTCTGATGTTCGCGTACGCGCGGCCAAAGTCGCACGCGCCGCAGACAACCGAGGTGTCCTCGTGAACCTACGCGCCTACGTTTTCGGCATCACCGCCGCGCTCTTCGTCCTCATTATGGTGATCTACCTGCTACGTCGACGCCGCCTGCGCGAACGTCACGCAGTGTGGTGGATGTTTGCCGGTCTGCTTGCGCTGATCGTTGGGGTCTTCCCCGACAGTCTCGAGCACGCGGCGAGGGCGGTTGGCATCGAACTGCCCGTCAACCTCGTCTTCTTCGTGTCGATCACACTCCTCTTCTTGGTGAGTCTTCAGCACAGTGCGGAGCTGACCAAACTCGAGTCGCGTACGCGGGACCTGGCCGAGACGATCGCCTTGCTTGAGTTGAAGGTCCGTGACTTGACCGAGCAGCGGCCAGAGGAGTCGTCGGAGGACGAGCAAAGCGAGCCCGACGAAACCCTGGGCACCGACGACGGCACTGGCCGCTGACCCGAGACACGGGCCCGTCACATGACCCCACCCACGCCAGCCCCCACCATCTCGGTCGCCCTCTGCACGTACAACAGCGGCGACTTCATCGAGGTCCAGCTCCGCAGCATCCTCGACCAAAACCTCCCGGTCACCGAGGTGGTCGTCGGTGATGACGGCTCCACGGATGGCACCGTTGACCGCATTCACGCGATCGCTGCAGAGCACCCGCGCGGCAGCACAGTCCGCATCGCTTTCACCGACCGTGCGGGCGGCGTTGTCGCGAACTTCTCCCGCACCCTCGCCGCCTGCACCGGAGACGTGATCGCACTCTCGGATCACGACGACGCCTGGCATCCGGCCAAGACCGCAACGCTCGTCCCTCGGCTCGCCGCAGCGGGCCCGCGCGCGATGATCTTCACGGACGCGCGCCTCATCGATGGTGATGGCGAACCCACCGGCCGCACGCTCTTTGAGGCATACGGCGTGAGCGACACTGAGCTGAGCGCCATCCGCGACGGCAAGGCCCCGTCCGCACTCATCCGCCGCAACATCA
>JAEZCV010000101.1 GCA_023429985.1 Bacteroidota bacterium
GGCGCTACCTAATTCGACACAGCCCATAAATCCATGCACGATCAGATCAATGCGGAAAACGCTGGGTCGCAGGCAACACTCACTACTCACTACTCACCACTCACCACTCACTACTCACTACCTCAACACTTCCCTGCTGATCACCAGCTTCTGAATTTCACTCGTGCCTTCGCCAATAGTGCAAAGTTTGGAATCGCGGTAATGTTTTTCTACAGGAAAATCCTTGGTATAGCCATATCCTCCAAACACCTGAACGGCATCGTTGGAAACCTTAACCGCCACTTCGCTCGCATAATATTTAGCCATGGCTGCCTGCCGCGTCATGGGTAATTTTTTTTCTTTAAGGTGACAGGCCTGGAGCGTTAAAAGATCTGCCGCTTCTATTTCCGTTGCCATATCGGCCAGCTTAAATGCAATGCCCTGGAAAGAAGCAATGGGTTTATCAAACTGGTGCCTTTCCTGTGCATATTGCAATGCAGCTTCGTAAGCCCCTTTGGCAATTCCTAATGATAAAGAAGCAATCGATATCCTACCACCATCTAAAATTTTCATGGCCTGCTTAAAGCCATCACCCACCTCACCTAAACGGTTGGCATCGGGAATAACACAATTTTCAAAAATCATTTCAGCGGTTTCCGAAGCACGCATTCCTAATTTGTTTTCTTTCTTTCCACCACTAAAACCCTTTGTTCCCCGCTCAACAACAAAAGCGGTAGCATTATTTTTTGAACGGGGTTCGCCTGTACGGCAAATTACCACGGCAACATCACCTGTTTTACCGTGTGTGATCCAGTTCTTGGTGCCGTTTATTACCCAGTTATCGCCATCCTTTACTGCCGTACATTTCATATTTCCTGCATCGCTGCCGGTATTGGGTTCTGTTAAACCCCAGGCTCCTATCCATTCTGCCGTGGCCAGCTTTGGTAAATAGTTTTTCTTTTGCTCTTCATTGCCAAACATCATTATATGACCTGTGCAGAGAGAATTATGCGCAGCCACACTTAACCCGATAGATCCGCAAACTTTTGATATTTCTTCTATGATGGCTTTGTATTCGAAATAAGACAGACCGGCACCACCATATTGTTCAGGAACTAAAACACCCATCATTCCCAGCTCGCCCAGTTTTTTAAAAACATGAACGGGAAATTCCTGGCTTTCATCCCACTCCATTACATGAGGCTTAATGTGTTGCTGTGCAAAATCGCGTGCGGTTTGGGCAACCTGTCGCGTTATTTCAGAGGTTTCGAAATTCATGGCAATCGTTTAGCGCTGCGAAGATAAGGGGATGGATGCAAATGCCTAAAGCCTTTCATCATCTCTGAAAAAAGCATTTCTTATATATCTGCTCCTGGCTTGCATTGAATATTCTTAACTTGCCAGTGTGACCTTTCCTCCTTTAAAAATTACTTTCCTGGGTACCGGAACCAGCAGTGGTGTGCCTATGATTGCCTGCGACTGCATGGTTTGTACTTCCGGCAACAAAAAAGATAAGCGCCTTAGAAGCAGCATTCTTGTTGAATCGGCCAAAACCTGTTTTGTAGTGGATACAACGCCCGATTTTCGTTACCAGATGCTAAGAGAAAATGTAAAAAGACTGGATGCCGTATTATTTACGCATCCGCACAAGGACCATATTGCAGGACTGGATGATGTACGTGCGTTTAATTTTTTTCATGAACAACCCATGCAGCTTTACGCCAACCAGATGACCATTGATGCACTGATGCGTGAATTTGCCTATGCTTTTGCCGATAAAAAATATCCCGGTGTTCCAAACCTCAACCTGAATTCTATTGACCTTACACCTTTTTATATTGGAGACATTCCCATTATTCCCATTATGGTATGGCATATGAAAATGCCGGTGTATGGTTTTCGATTTGGGAACTTTACCTATATCACCGATGCCAACCGGATTGATGATGAAGAACTGGAAAAAATAAAAGGTTCGGAGGTTTTAGTTTTAAATGCACTGAGAAAAGAAAAACATATCTCTCATTATACGCTCGACGAAGCGGTGGAAATGGTAAAGAAAACCGGTGTTCCCACTTCTTATTTTACGCATATTTCGCACCAGCTGGGGAAGCACGAAGAAATTGAAGCAGCACTTCCCAATGGAATGCATTTGGGCTATGATGGACTGGTGGTTAGGGTTTAGGGTGGGAACTTCCCGCTCTCACTCTGTTTCCCGTTCTGTTTCTCCGCCCTGTTTCCCGCTCTCATTCTTCCCCGCCAGGTATTTACCCATGATATCATCAAATATCTTTTTGCTTTCCGGGGTAAGTGTATCGGCATCTATCTTTAAAGAAGGAATAAGATCAATGAGTGTGTTGATGCGGCCTTCAAGTGGCAGAAATTTATTCAGCACAACCACCTTCCTGTCCTCCAGTATGCAAAACCCGCTTTGAAAGGTTCCTCTTTCATAGCGAATGATGTATCCCGTTTCTTCCACCACCTTTTCAATCTTGTCAAGGGTTGTCTGCGTGTATTTCATGGGTGCAAAATTAAAGAATTCAAACGCTAGAACATAAAACTGCTTCTGTACTATATTTCATTCTACCTGCTTACCATTTGAACTACAGGAACAATCATTTCTTCGAGGCTTATACCTCCATGCTGAAAAGTATTCTTATAATAATTTACATAATGATTGTAATTATTGGGGTAGCAGAGAAAAACATCTTCGCCTGCAAAAATATAAGACGAGTTGATCGTTGGTGAAGGAAGTCCTCCTTCTTTAGGATCTTTGAAAGCCAGCACCTCTTTTGGATCGTAGTTCAGGTTTCTTCCGTGCTTGTAGCGCAGGTTGGTGGTGGTTTGTTTATCACCAATCACTTTAACAGGTGTTTTCACCCTTGTACTTCCATGATCGGTGGCCAGCACGATCTTTACATTTTTATCTGCTATCTTTTTTAATGCCGTATGCAAGGGAGAATGTTCAAACCATGATTTTGTAATGCTCCTGTAACTCACTTCATCGCCCGCAAGTTCTTTCAATACTTCCATTTCGGTGCGTGCATGCGAAAGCATGTCAACAAAATTATAAACGATTACATTCAGATCGTTGTGCAGCAGGTTGTGTACATTGTTTACAAGATCGAGACCCGCCTGGTTGTTTACAACCTTAGTGTAGGAGGTTTTTAAATCACCCTTACCAACAGATTTCAACTGCGCCCTGAAAAATTCTTCCTCATGCAGGTTCTTTCCGCCCTCTTCATCATCATTTTTCCATTGCATGCTAAATTTTTTTTCAATATCAACAGGAAGCATGCCTGCGAAAATTGCATTTCTTGCATAATGGGTTGCGGTTGGCAGAATGCTGTAAAAGCTATCCTCTTCCACCATTCTGAAACTTTCCAAGAATATAGGCATGATCGTGCGCCACTGGTCGAACCTTAAATTATCTATCAGAATGAAAAATGTTGGCGTGCCTTTCTCCATTACAGGAAAAACTTTTTCACGCATAAGCGTATGCGACATCACCGGTTTATCTTTGGCTTTTTCCGGCAGCCAGGATGTATAATTTCTTGAAATGAATTTAAAGAATTCGGTATTGGCTTCACTTTTCTGGGTTTGAAAAACTTCCTGCATTTCCGGACTGTCGCTTCGTTGCAGGTTCAGCTCCCAGTGCACCAATTCCTTGTAAATTCCCATCCATTCGTTATGATCGGGACTGCTGTTCAGCGCCATAAATAAATTACGGAACTGCTGCTGGTAGGCCGTTGTTGTTCTTTCAGCCACAAGTCGCCTGTTATCTATGATCTTCTTCAACGAAAGCCATACCTGGTTTGGATTTACGGGTTTTATCAGGTAATCGGATATCTGGCTGCCAATAGCTTCATTCATCAGGTTCTCCGTTTCATTTTTGGTGATGAGAACAACCGGGATCTGGGCATTCACTTCCTTGATCTTTGCCAACGTTTCCAGTCCGGTAATGCCCGGCATAGATTCATCTATCAATACAACATCAACCGCATTTTCTTTAATATAATCAATAGCATCAAAGCCATTGGTAAGGGTATGTACTTCATATCCCTTGTTTTCAAGAAAGATCTTTTGCGATTGCAAACTTTCAATTTCATCATCAACCCATAGTATCTTTGGTAACGTCATAAGATTTTATTTTTCTTTCAGTTCATCAAATCTTTAATAGCAGGTAAACAACCTATCATATCAACATTCTCAAATGTAAACAATCCACACTTCCCTTAATTTTACTTTTAAAGAATTAACTTACTACATGAGATATGTGAGAAAGATCATTAACGACCCGGTATACGGATTCATCACTATTGACGACCCTTTGATTTTCGAGATCATTTCTCATCCTTATTACCAGCGTTTGCGCAGAATTCATCAAATGGCTTTCGCTTCCATGGTTTATCCGGGGGCCGTACATACGCGACTGCACCACTCCCTGGGTGCCTATCATTTAATGGGACTGGCACTTGATGAATTAAAAAATAAAGGTGTTGAAATTTCCAGGGAAGAGGAAAGCGGGGCAAAGATCGCCATATTATTGCACGACATAGGCC
>JAEZCV010000146.1 GCA_023429985.1 Bacteroidota bacterium
ATTCATAACCCTTCTTATTATTTTACCGATACATCCGCAAAAAGAACAAATCATCTTGACCTTGTAATGCTTACACATGGATGGAGAAGGTTTAAATGGGAAGATCTCAATAAAGGAAATATTCCTGAAACCAAATTCGAAAGAGACACAGGATATTTAACTTTATCAGGACAACTGGTAGGTGTTCCTAAAAGTTTGCTGAGTGGAACAGAAAGCCTGGTTTTATTTGTAAAAGAACAGGATTCTGGAGCCAAAATGCTCATGCTACCCATTGACAAAAATGGAAACTTCAATGATCCCGACATCATTTTCTTTGATACATTAAAAGTTTATTATTCTGTAAAATCAAAGAAGTTCAGTTCTCCGGGTGTAAACTTTATGACCAATAAATTATCTGCTCCCAATTATACCAGGTTCAAATCTGCATTCTCTCAATACTACCCTGTAAATTTTGATACATCTTCAGGCTACCAGAAAAAATTTGCACTTGAATCGCTTTCATTGCAGGAACAAATGCGCGCGAATGTAATGGAAACCGTAACCGTAACGGCAAGAGCCAAATCGGTAATTGAGGAAATGGATGATAAATATTCATCCGGGATGTTTAAAACAAGCGACAGTTACAAATTTGACCTGGTAAATGATCCCCTTGCACGGGGAGGTCTTGATGTTTTTACTTATTTAACCGGAAGGGTTCCCGGATTACAAATCATTGCGGGAACAACACCACAACTTTCATGGAGAGGTTCTACACCCCAGTTATTCCTTGATGAAAGACCAGCGGATGCAGATTTACTGATGATGGTTCCAATGGATGATATAGCTTATGTAAAGGTTATGCGTCCACCCTTTATTGGAGCCGTAGGAGGAGGGGGTGGTGGAGCCATAGTAGTTTATACTAAAAAAGGAAACGACAGGGTTGAATCAAATACCGGCAGAGGTTTATCAAATAATACCCTTACCGGCTATGCGCCCATTCGGGAATTTTACTCTCCAAATTATGCAGGCTTTGATAAAAGACATGAATTGAAAGATGTAAGAACTACCCTTTACTGGAACCCGATGGTAATTGTAAAGCCAGGGCAGCCGGTTAAGATACAGTTTTACAACAACGATATCTCTAAATCCTTCAGAGTAATTGTGCAGGGAATGTCTTCGGAAGGTTTATTAACGCATTTCGAGCAGTTGATGGAGTAAACAAAAAATGCAACTCCGGCCTGCCGGAATTGCATTTATGTATAATAGCTCTTATTAAATACCGTCGCCCACTCTGCCTCTTCTGCCTACAATCAAGCTGAGAACAAAAAGTATTAGAAAGATAAAAAATAAAATCTTAGCAATACTTGCTGCTCCTGCGGCAATTCCACCAAAACCAAATATGGCGGCGATGATTGCTATTACCAAAAAAATAACTGTCCAGCGTAGCATAACTTTTAGTTTTAAATGATTTAATACAGTTATTTATCCATATACCATGCCACTACCTTCAAATTCCCCATTTTCAGCCTTTCAAAAGGCCGTTTTACGCTGTAATCAGGCTTCATCCTGGTAAAATATCTTATAGTATTTGCGGCCGTCGTTTTCCACACCTTTTTCAATTAAATCGGTCCTTCCATGTATATAGATGTGGAAGTTCTTATCCAGCTTCAGTACGCTTTTAAATATCCTTGATTGTTTTTTAACGGCATTTGACGAAATTTCAAAACCGGCAGAAATATCAAAATCGTTTACCATAGTATACCGCGAACCAAATTCACGAAACGATTCAATCCTGTCTTCTTCTATAAAAACCTCTTTCTGAAAGTTTTCAATATCAAAAGCTTCATTAGACTTAAAATAATCCAGGGACCGGTTTAGTAACTCAACTTTCTCTGTTCGTGGTATATCCCTGGCATCGAGTTCATTTGTTATGAACTGCTTTGTAAGTTGTAGAAAATGACTGGTATTGTTATAATCATTACTAACCGGCTTCAGGCCCAGAAATGCATCTTTCCAGTATTGTGCTTCGTCGCCCCGGTTCTTGTTATCAAAAACCAATACTTCAAAACCCTTTTCTTTATTCCTGTTTATTACCAGGCACCCTTTATCCATCTTTCCAACTTCCACACCTTCTCTCAATGAAAATTTCAGCTGTTGTTTTTTTTGCTCAACATCCAGGAAGAATAGTTTCTCTTCTGTTTTAAAGATGCCTATTGCCTGGTACATACGGCTTTCTACAGGCAAAGCCTCAAAATAAACTATGTAAACCTCTCCCCCATTAATTTTTTGATGCACAGATGCTTCGTACAAATGGCGGGCAATTGCCTGAGATGTTGAAAGAAATTTTTCACTATCCTCAAAAACTTCTGAACAATAATTATACACCTCGTTATAACTCAACGATTCATTATGATAAAAACAGTATTCTTCGCCGGTGGTTTTAAACCTTGAAAGAAAGCCCGAGCTAATGATCTTGGCTTCTTCATCCGCAGCCTCAATTTCCTCCGCAGAAATTAAAAGTTTTTCCTGCCTGCTTTTGTTTCCGGCATAATGAACGGCAATTTTCTTTAGATCTGCAATATCAATATTCATGAATGGGTAAAGTTGATGAAATAATCAGCGGGCAGAAACATATTTCAACCCAATGATAGAGAGGATAAGCGTGAGAAGAAAAAATATTCTCCAAAAACCGAGACTTTCCTTAAAAAACAGAATACCTACCAGAACCGTTCCTGCAGCACCAATGCCGGTCCAAACAGCATAGGCCGTACCCATAGGAAGCGTTTGCGTAGCCTTATATAAGAGGTACATGCTGAGTGCAAGCGAAACAAAAAAGCCCAGGATCCACCAGGCATATTGAGATGTTCCCGCAGCTTCTTTTGCTTTAGAAAGACAGGTGGTAAAGCCAACTTCAAATAATCCGGCGATAATAAGAATTAACCAGGGCATGCTGCAAAATAATACATGCTTTTCTATCGGCGCTTATATCTTATTCACCATTTTGTCCTGTTGATTTTTTGCCTGTCTGCTCCTTTTCATTTTTTTCATTAAAATGCTGGTTATGGCTTTCTTTAGATGAGGTTTCATCCGGATTATGGGTATCTACCGAGGCAATACCCGGAGCCGGCGCAACATGGTTGCTTTCGGCTGGTTCAAACTGCTTTTCTTTCATGAGTTATATTTTTTTTGAAATTGCTGTAACATTTCCCCAGGCTTCCCTGTCTTATGTATTATGAAACTGTATAAGTTTATTGAAGAACATTCGTCTGTTCTGATTTTTTTAACCGGCTGCCTTATTTTTTTCTTGCTGGCTAAATTTTTATCGTTTTGATTCAGATAAAATATGAAGCTGCAGGTGCTGGAGTAAGGTAATCGTTTTCAGGTCTCTGATCTCCCCTTTATGCAGCATGGCAAAAGCCTGTTCCCAGCCTAATTCCAATAGTTCAATATGCTCACCCTCCTCCTTTAAACCACCTCCCTGTTCCTTCTTTTGCTTTTCATCGTATTCGGCCATGTATAAATAAAGCTTTTCGGTAATGACACCCGGGGAACTGTATGCTTCAAAGATCTTTTTCACAGCGTCCACCTTGTACCCGGTTTCTTCCTTAATTTCCCGAATCATGGTTGCATCGGGGTCCTGTTCTTTTTAAACAATTCCGGCGCAGGCTTCTGTTAATTTCACTTCTTCATTTA
>JAEZCV010000219.1 GCA_023429985.1 Bacteroidota bacterium
GGTTCACCATTCACCACTCACCTTACTCCTCAACATTTCCTCAATCCTCAGCAACACATATTCCATGTTCAAGGGCTTGGGCACCAGCTCATCGGCACCAAAAATTATGGCGCGACCCTGGCTGAAATCGAAGCCCGACATCATAATGATGCGGGTTGAAAAATATTCTCTGGAGTTTTTAATTTCAAAGCAGAGCTTTCTTCCATCTTCACCATTTACATTAATATCACACAATATCAGGTGAGGCTGCAAATAAGGTAAGATCTCAAGTGCTTCCTGCAGGCTGGCCGCAGTTTCTACATCATATCCTTCTTTCTGGAGCCGGCGCTCCAATAACATCAAAAGGTCTATGTCATCATCTATAACAAGAATCCTTGAAGTGGTTTCTTCATTCATGGCTACACGAGGCTGGGTTTTTGGTTAAGCAACGGCTTTCAAGGGCGGACCTGGTGATTTCCCGGATTTTTAGGTTGGATATTGGATCAAAAAAAGAAGAAGTTGACTGATATTGGATTAGGTTTTTGTCTGGATATGGACTTTAAAAAACTTACTGGACGGTTTACCGCTGACTAGACGGCTAGGATATTGGATAGATTGAATTGTATCAATCAACTTCTTACACAAAACTACGCCAGTCACCATTGCCGGACAATAGCAGAACTGACCATTTTATGCCATATGGATTTTACTGAAAATCAATGATTTTATCCGGAATTCTACGAATAAAAAAACTCGTATTTCTACGAGTTTAGTTTAAGATTTTTAGAGTTTAGTTCCAATTGATGTTGTTCCAATCCAGTGTATAAGGTTCCATCGGACCGGTGGCAACTTCTTCGCGGAGGGTAGAATCCGATTTTTCGAGATTCATTTCCCTTGAGGTGATACGGCTGTCCATAATGGTTGTTTATATTATAAAGACGATGATTTCCCCTGAACGTTTGCCTAAACCTAGTTATAGTAAACTTAAAAAAAAAGTAAAGCAGCCATTATTTGGTTTTTTGTAGATGAAATGATGAGATGTTTCGGTGATTCCTTTCTATGAAGGAATACTGCGGAATTTTAAACCATACGATCTTCGGCAAAAATTTTTTAATTGTCTATATCACCTAATACCTTCCTCTTATCGTTGGGATCTCTTTTTTCGTAATCGATATTAAAAGAAGATAGATCGGGTTTGTGCTTTCGTTTTCTTTTTAATTCAAACTCATAAATCGTTTTACCTAATTGCCTGAGAAAAGGATATCCGATATTATCATAATCGTACTTGCCATCGTTTAAGACCTCATCGCTGTTAACATAAACAGTTGCCGACAGCATGTATTCCACCTTGTTTTTAAAATCCACTACATAAGATACGTCGGTTAAAAATCCATAGCTCCATCCAACCTTGTTAAAAACTCTTACATGCGAGGGCATTGTTCTATTGCTGTCGCGGAAAAAGAATTTTACATAGCTATCGTAAAATTTTTCAGCATCATATTTTGGATCGGGTGTTTCGGAAGGGTATTGCGATAAATATTGATAAAGAAATCTAAGATCATCATTTTTTAAATTAAACCTTTGTTTGGCAGGCACTGTTGCCGGAAACATTACAGACTGCAACATCTGTTGCATGCTTTCAAGTGAAATAAAATTATGTTTGGTAAAATCAAATGGTTCATTCACCAGTTCATCATTCCTGTTTATGTGCGCTTTACCAAGTTTTATGATCTTGCTGAAATCAAATTCTTCAGCATTATAACCGGCTGGTTGCTGGTATAGTATATTGCCCCTGCTTCCCATAAAGCTGATGGCATTTGTATACCTGTTTTGTTCAGGGGTTAACCCAAGAAACTGCCTTGTTATACGTGCATCAAAACCCATGCTTTCCATTGAGTTTTTTATATAACCCTGGCCAAGAAACTGGTACATGCGGTTATATGGATCATTTTCACTCACCAGGAATGCGCGCTTGATAAAATGTGCAATTGTTGGTTTCCCATTGGCAGCAGTGGTATCAATATCCATTACGGTTTGCCAGGGCTGGTTCTTTCCAAAAATCATTTCCGCATTCCTGTCAAGTCCTGCAACATTTAATTCGTTTAGTTTTTGCAACGATAAAAATGCAAGCGGCATTTTAACCATGGATGCAGGATTGAAATACAGCTCCGGATCGTAATTGAAATAGTAATTTTTTAAAACAGGCTTATTGTTTTTATCGCGGTTGATCTGCGTATAAATGATCTGCAAACGGTATTTCAACGGATCATTAATTACCTGGTTGAAAACACTGTCGTTATTTTTTTTGAAGATGTCCTGCAGAAATTTATCTGTTTTGGATTGGGCATTTACATTCATGGCGGCAGCAAGAAGCAGGAACAGGATTTTGATTCGAAGCATGAGGAAAGGTAGAAAAATTCCCTAACTTTCCCCTCCCAACCATACTTTATGAACAAGATCCTTCTCGCAGTTGCATTTTTATTTACAATTTCAGCATCCGCACAAAAATCAAATAAAAGAGAATTAAGGGGCGCATGGGTAACTACATATCTCGGTCTCGACTGGCCTGTTCGTACCCAAACACCTGCCCAGCAAAGAACAGCACTGGAAGGCATACTCGATCATCATAAATCCACGGGCATCAATACCATATTTTTCCAGGTACGCAGCCAGTCCGATGCCATGTATCCCAGCGATCTTGAACCATGGTCATACGATTTAAATGGAACATCAGGTGTTGCACCTAATCCACTTTGGGATCCATTGCAATTTGCTTTGGATGAATCAAGGAAAAGAAATTTTGAGTTCCATGCCTGGATCAATCCATTCAGGGCGGTTGCCAATATCAATAATGCACCTAATACGAATATGTATTCTGCCAGTCATATTTCGAAACTTCATCCGGAATGGGTGCTTACAGTTGGAACAGTGCAAATCATTAATCCCGGTATTCCCGAAGCAAGGCAGCATATAATTAACGTGATCGTTGATATTGTGAAGCGCTACGATATTGACGGCATTCATTTCGACGATTATTTTTATCCAACAGGTACCATAAACGATAATGCAGCTTATACAGCCGATCCCAGAGGTTTTCCAAATACAACTGCTGGCATTGCCGACTGGAGAAGAGATAACCTCAATCTTTTCATTAAAACAGTAAACGATTCCATCGCCAGTTTGAAGCCATGGGTGAAATTTGGTGTTTCTCCAACAGGTATTTACCGTAGCAGTACAGACCCCGCTATTGGTTCGCCTACTTCTGCCGGTGCCTTGCAACATTACAGTGCCTATTTCGCCGATACCCGTAAATGGATACAGGAAGGCTGGGTAGATTATATCGCTCCTCAATTATATTGGTACATTGGCCAAACAGGCTCTGATTATGGCGTGTTGGTTCCATGGTGGAATAACCAGGCTTCCGGCCGGCACATTTATATTGGCATGGCGCCCTATAAAGTGAACGACCCTGCTCAAAATGCTGCATGGTCAAATCCCAGCCAGATACCCAACCAGGTGCGAATGAACAGGAATAATGCCTATCAGAATGTGCTGGGAAGTATCTATTTCCGCTCGGCCCATATGCTGGGAAATGCACTTGGTTTCAGGGATTCGTTGCGACAGGATTTTTACGCCAGGCCTGCATTACAGCCCCGAATGCCATGGAAGGATGATGCAGCCCCCCAGCCGGCGTCTGGCCTCCAGGCAACGCTTAACCTAACAAGTGGTGTTGACCTTAGCTGGACAAAAACACCTGCGGCAGTAAATGAAATGGATAAAGCTAAGTACTACGCTGTTTACAGATCCGGTACCAGTACAATTGATATTGAAAACCCTCTTAATCTGATTGCTGTAGTGGGAGATACTAATGAGTACAGGGATCAGTCCATTACTCCTGGCCAAACCTATTATTATACTGTTACAGCGCTGGATCCCTTGCATAATGAAAGTAGTGCCGCAACACCTGCCGGCGTAAACATTGCTACATCCGTTCCGCAACTGCCGGGCGTTTCAAACGAAATTTTAATTGAAGTGGCTCCCAATCCTTCGGCCAATTACTTCCAGGTAAGAATTGGAGAAGGCGGTTCCGGCCAGGTTGAATTTGTTATGATGAACAGCCTTGGCCAGGTGGTGGAATCAGGAAGATTAAATGCCGGAACAACAGTTATTGTTGGAAGTGAATATACACAGGGGCTTTATATTCTGCGTGCATTCCAGGGCAAAAAATCCGGGGAAGTGAAGTTGGTGAAAACCGGGAAAAGATAAGCGGTAAGCCTTGAAATAATACAAATGGAAAGGAATTGGGTCAGGATAGCAGAACACCTGAATGAAATTGAATTTAACCAGAACAACCTCGCCGAGGTAGATGCCGATGGCAAAACTATTTGCCTGGGCCGGAAGGACAACGAGATCTTTGCCTTTGCACATAAATGTCCTCATGCAAGCGGCTACCTTTCCGGTGGTTTTATAGATGCCTTTGGAAATGTTGTTTGTCCCCTTCACCGATATAAATTCTGCATGAAAAATGGCCGCAACGTCAGTGGAGAAGGCTATTACCTGAAGCACTGGCCTGTGGAAATCAGGGAAGATGGAGTATGGGTGGGACTGGAGAAAAAAGGGCTTTTCGGGTTCTGATTTGAGCCTGGATAAAATATCGAAAGAAAGAGATTCTGTAATTCATAGCCCGGCACAGAAAGTTTATAATTAGTAAGATCAAGGAATTAAAATTCAGTATTCCCTTTATTCTTCTCTCTCAACATCATCGATTTCCTGAAATCTATAAAGGATATGATCAGTCCAATAAAATGCAGGAAAAAAATGATCATGTAAAACATAATTATCAAATCAGCCGGCGTGTTACTCCATTGCATTTTTTCCCATGGAATAGCGGTAGTTATAAAATAGGTCATGAGTCCGTAGGGCAGTGCAAACCACGATAGGAAACTTTTTAAAGGTGAAAAAGCTACAGAAGGCA
This sequence comes from Bacteroidota bacterium, assembly GCA_023429985.1. GTDB lineage: Bacteria > Bacteroidota > Bacteroidia > Chitinophagales > Chitinophagaceae > Flavisolibacter. Next base: position 4,955 of record JAEZCV010000219.1, read on the forward strand.
GCCGGTTTAAAAAAATACTGAAGGAAGCCAGGCCTGTAAGACCTGAGTATAAATTTGCTTTTAAGATTGTAATTGCCGCGCTCTCAGCAAACAAACCTTCCGTATTCTGGGACGAAAAGCTTATCAGTCCCAAAACGCTTATCACACAGCTTACATAAAAAGGAACCAGGACACCCGCTTTAAAATACATCCGCAAAGGAATAACTTCCATAAAAATTTAGTTGAGAGTTTTTAAAAATATAGAAATCCTGAGAAAGCAACCATTACAAAAAAGTTGTGGATGTTAGTTTCATTGCAAAAAAAACCCGGTTGATCTTCAACCGGGTTTAAACAATTATTACCAGTTTATTTTTTCACAAAGCGTAACACCACAGGTTTTCCTTTTGCATAAACACTAAGCTGGTAAGTACCACTGCTTAGATGAGATGTAAGAACTTGTACCTGGTTCATTCCGGTAATAAGATTTTCATACATGCTTGTTACAACCCTTCCTGATGCATCGGTAATGGTAAGCATTGCTTGCATATTCCTGTTGCTGTTCAACATCAACACCGTTCTTTCGTTCACCAGGTTTGGATGTAAGGCAGCAGATAAAATGTTTTCATTGATCACAGGTGCAGCAGTTGGATAATTGATACCCCCGGGATTTGCAATCACCAATGGTCCTAAAACATTACTTTGGAAACTTACCTGCCTTGCATCAGCTGTTCCGGAAGGTGTTGTGCCTGCAGTGGGGGAAATTATCGTCCATTGCGTACCCGTGTGACGGCCTATTTCCATGGTAGCTGTTGGAACTGCAGAACCATTTGCTTGAGCATCCGCATATTGAAGAATTATATTCAGATTAGAAGTAGTAGGTTCAATATTAGAAATGTGCCAGGTGCGGTTGATGGCTCTTGCATTATTGGCTATGGCAGGATTCACGCCTTCAACCACTCTAACTCCATAATGAACCTGTCCGTTTCCATTTCCAATGCTCACCGGGTTGTAGCTGGCGGCGTTGGGACCTACGGGGAATATAAAGTCAGTGGTTCCCACCTTATTTTTCACTGTTCCATTACTGTTAGTAACAATATGGCTGGCTACAGAACCAGATACAGGATTATGTAACAAGATATGGTTATCATTTATTACCAGGTTGCCATTGGTAAGCGTAAGGTTTTTAATATCCATATCACTTTCCATATTCACCCCTGCTCCGTTAATGAAAAAGTTTTCTGCTGTAAAACCATTAAAGTTTTGAAGAGTTGTACCCATAGCGGCAATGGTACCGGAAACTACTATGTTGCCATTTAGTACAAGGTTGCCATAAACATTCAGGCGTCCTGCCGAATTAATGTTCAAAGCTGCTCCTGTTCCAATTGTGATCGAGCCAATTTCGGCAAGTGCATTTATCACCGGCATAAAGGGAGCGGTTCCGGTAACGAATGTGGTTGTGGTAGATGTGGGAATGCCACCGCACCAGTTTTGTGCATTGTGCCAGTCGTTGCTAACCACTCCAATCCAGCTGCTTCCCTGTATCACCATTAGGTTAGCGGATGATGTTACGGAATTACAGGTTCCTGTTACAACCACTGAATAATTAGCCGCATCGGCCATGGTAACAGGGTTAATGGTATAGTTGGAAGATGTTGCGCCCGGAATGTCGACATTATTTTTTTTCCATTGGTAGCTGATGCCTGCGCCTGCTGCTGTTACAGCAAAACTGGCTGTACCACCCTCGCATACCGATTGATCCTGTAGTTGTGTGCCAATAGCTGCAGGCGTTATAAATACCAATGATACCGAATTTGAAGAAATAGAAGTACATGGAGCTGTGCCCGTTATCAATACACGGTAAACGCCTGCATCAGACGGACCTGCATTGTTAATGGTAAGTGTTGCACCGGTTGCACCAACGATATCTACATTATCTTTTTGCCACTGGTAAGAAGCGGCATTGCTTGCCTGAACAGAAAAACTTGCGTTTGCCCCGCTGCAAACCGATTGTGCCTGAGGTTCGGAAGTTATAACAGGCGGTTGTTGAACTGTAATTGAAATCACATTTGAATAATCGGTTGCGGTACCGGAAGTACAACTCACCTTCAACCTGTAAAAATGAGTACCTGTAATATTACCTGTATTGATGCTGGCAGGGTTAGTTTGTCCGGCAACATCCTGAATATCTGTAACAAAATTATCCGTTGATGTTTGCCATTGATAGAGAGATCCCGAGCCTGAAGAATAGGCGGTAACTGTAATCGTGGAGGATGCGGGTCCGCAAAGCTCGGTTGCTGATGTAGTAGCAGTTCCTCCTACAGCACCAGTACAT
>JAEZCV010000197.1 GCA_023429985.1 Bacteroidota bacterium
CCATTATTACATAAAGGGTTAACGATTTGAATTTCCTTTCCGTCTATTTGTGCTAGAAATGTAATTTCATTAAAATGAGCAAGGAACAGGCGCCTCTCTTGATAATTAAATGTGGAAAATAGTTGAATTCCGAAAAGGTCCAATTCCTTCGAATATTCATTTGTTGAATCCCGATAGCCTAAATCTCCATGTTTCATTCTAAGCTGATTCTTTGTTGCTTTGGTCAACTTTCCCGGGTCATCAATTATTTTAATTTCCGATGTTCCACCCATATGACCTAAATGTGCAAGAATTTGGTATTGCCCATTTTTCCTGGTAACCGTATTCGTACAGGTTGATTCTGTAAAATATGTTTTCTGAGTTATTCTATTGTAAAAGTAAATAGTTCCACCAAATTCACCACTACACCTTCGGTAAACAATAAACTTGTCATCCGAAAATAAAATAGCTTGATCATCTACCGGGATATTTAGGTCTGCACGTTCCCACTTTAAACCATTCCAATAATATAAACCGCCAAATAATATTGAATTGGATCTTGCATATAAACCTCCATCAATTATCCAATGATATTGGAACCTTTTAGTGTTTAGTTTTTCTTCGAGATTCTTATTTCTTGAATAATTATTTAGATTATGGCAAATAAATTTTCCATTCCCTAACAGCGAAACCAGATTTTCCTCATAGATCACAGAAAATGATTTGGGAAAATTTAAATAATTATCCTTCCAATCTTCAAGGTCATTCTTAAAATATGGATTCTCGATAACGAATGTGTCAATTTTAAAAAGGATTGGATCCTTACTTATCGAAATATTGAAATGTCTTGATTTAGATAAAGAATTTTCATTTATACTATCCCGTGGGATTATTGCAAAATCAACAAAATTGTTATTCTTAAAATGCTCAACCAGCCTGGTGAAGTTTTGTGAATAAGAGTGCGCACCAATCCCTAAGCTAAATAATATAAATAGGTATTTTCTCATCGTGTATGCGTAGGAACAAGGCTTTGTGCAATAGCCCAAGTCTGTGTTCCTTAGCCTAAATCTATTAATAATATTCAATAAGTTTGATCAAATCTCTGTTGTACGAAGTTCTGTAAGAGAGCTATTATAAATCATCCAATTCACATTTTCTTGCTCTTGCGAATTAAATTTATTTATCTTTCCTAGAATTGATTTCCTGTGTGCTACTCCACACATGAAGATGCCCCTGTTAAACTGGTTTTTTCTACAATAAGAGCCTATATTTCGAAGCATTGAATTTTCATACGCATCAATATCGTCGTCAACGGCTTTATTTAGAGTTTGAGTTAAAAGACTGTTTCCAAGAATTGTCATCTGCTCATAAAGTCTAATACTGTCTGTACTGTTAAGGAATTCAAACCCAAGCTCACAAGCCAAACATTGAAAATTATTAAGCAGCTTTTGGAATTCAATACACTGACAAATAATGTTGGACTTTTTGTCAAATGCTCCAAACAATGCACTATCAAGAACTGGAACATATTCAAAAGAGGTATTGGTGAAATAGCGTTGAATTGCCTTTATTTCCAGTTTATTATGATATGTTCCCCATGACGAAAACAAATAATGTTCATAATTTGAATAAGTGTCATCAAGAGCTTCTAAAAAAACAACTTCGGGACTTATACTTTCAATAATTTTGCATAGTTCATCAGAATTACATTTTCCGATCTCCTCATGAACTGTGCTGATAAACGTGATATACTGCATAGACTGAATATAATATCAATTAGTACACTCTAATAGACTATATAGCAGCAAACTGCTGTTGGCTGCTTTACTGCGTCAAAAGCCATTTCCAAAAGTCCAGCGAAAAGACTGAAAAAGGGCGTTGTTGCAGAACTTTTCCAACTTAGCAGCTTCACATTTAAAATTATAATGAACTTCTGCATTATTGTTCAAATCAAAGGCTGTCAGCATAAAAGTCTGGCTGTCGGTTTTCTTAAAGAAAACGAGAGTATCTTTTTTTGTCAGTTCTCCGCCTTCGGAGCCGTAAATCATTATTTCAATACGATTGTCTGATGATTTGTCAATACGTTCAACAATATATGCAAAGCTGCTTTTTTTTGAATTATTCTCAACAACAACTGGCACCCATCCATCTTTTTCCCAATCTCTTTGATCTTGAGTCAAATTTGTTAAAAAGGTTGGAGTGTAGAATTGGTATTGACTATTATCTGCGCATGGGTGCTTCGGCCAAGGCGGACCTAATTCATCAAAGAATACAGAACCACCATTCTCTGATTTATAAAAGAACACTGATGCCCCGCAAACAGGGCACCTTGCATTAGGAATGGTATAAGACTGATGCCTTCGCCTATCGAATAATCTTTGAACTGTTGTAAAATTGCTGTCTATACGCCTTCCCAAATGTCCGTCACCTCCCCAACCACAATTACAGCCAACTGAATGGTTCCACGCATTGCACATGTTGAATAATTTAACACTTAATGAATATCAACAATTGAGATAACTATAACTCCTGATAACTTTTTATTATGTAGTAAAACAGGATTATAAAGAAAGCAATTGCAAATATGTATAAAACAACCTTGATTTGTGCCTCAGTAGTTGTTGAAAGAGAAACAATTTTCCTATTGCGAAGTTTAAGTTTTGAAACCTGATCAGAATATAATATTTTATAACTACCATCCTGTATATCCCAATCTGCCGAAACCGGATCCCCAATAGAAATACTATCTCCTCCCCTTACATAAACCGTGATATTTCCAAGTGTTGTCTTTAATTTTTTCTGAGATATTACATCGGTTATCAAACCTCTTCTAATTATCACTGTGCCGTTCGGAAGTTGAATACTGTCATTGTAAACCATTTCAAAATTTTCATCATAAATTGGTGTTCCTGTATCTAAAATGGATTTTAATGGAATGTAATATCTCGTTTTTGCTAATCTTTTGAGTTCCATTTTTGCTGGAAGAACATTTTTTAAATATGATAATACATCCCCGTCTTTTACTAACTCAGGATTATATAAAATAATTGGATCGCTAATTTGACTTTCCTTTTGTAAAATGAGTAATCCATCGAAAATAAAACCATGTCTAAAAGACTTGCCGACCAATGCTCCAGGCTTTCGAATTAGTAACCCGTCAGTTCCTATTAATTCCCATTCATGCTCCTCAAACTCACCTTCAATTGAAATGATCACTCTTTGATTTCTCTTAAACCTATAAGTAGTAATTTTCCCGAAGTCAATAAACGTCCAGGTTCTATCTACAAATAACTCTATTCTATCCAGTTTTGAACTAAACTTTTTAATTCGGGGTATAATTTGTTTAATATACTCAAGCATTAGTTTTGGTTATCGCTTTAAAGAAATTAATTAAACTAAACTCATAATGCTCTATCGCATTTGTTTCTTAATACACCTAGTGCTTTATTTGTTTTATTCTAATAAAGTTTTAAACCACTTTGTGAACTTTTCTTTACCAGATGAAGTGATTAGTTGTGCACCTCTTTCATAATTATTGGAGAAGGAAACAAAGTTTACATTTTCCTGACTGATGCACATGACTATAACAATTGACCCATTACCAGGATTGTACTTGAATGCGAAAACTGTTGGTGTGTTGATTTCTAAAATTCGCTTTTTAAGTTCTCGCCATTCTGAAGTAATGGTCTTAGAATTAGCTCCTTCGTACATTTTAAAGAAACCTTCTTTGCTAAAACCAGAGCCGTCGAAGTAAAGTTCATAATAGTCATAAAACTCCATAACGGCATCGGGGACATCATCAAGTGGAACATATTTGACAACGCTGTCTTTTATGGTTGTCCAAAGAACTTGCTGACCAAAGGCAGGCAACATTGCTATAAAAAGAATGCAAATAAGAAATATCTTTTTTATAAACATAAAGTTTGGTTGAGTTTCACCTAAAAAAAGTTACCGAAGCTTAATCTACTGGACTACAATTTTCTTCGCCCCTTTATTGATTGCTTTTTTACAAACCTTATTTTTCAATTTTGTATGCTTTTTTAATTCGAATAAAAATAGTTGTCCATTATACATCTCTTCCCGCCTCAATATCTTTTCAAAAGTGATAAAATCATGGGTTGATGAACAATTGAAAACAATAGTAAACTCGTTTTTATCTGTAGATAATTCAAACTCTCCGCATTGATTTGTTATAACCGAGAAGGTAGTTCCTTTGATGGATACATCGCAATAAGGAATTGTAGTTCCATCCCGGGTTATGACAATTCCTTTTATAGTGGTTGAATCATGCTCAATTGAATTAAAGGAAAATAAAGATGAAATAATTAATGAGGCCAGGTATGTCATACTTATCTATTACCTCTCTAATATACTCTCAAAATATCTAAGTTTTCTATATGGATTTTGAATTCATTTAAAAAACCTATCCTAATAAGGTCTTATCAACCCAGTTTACCAAAAAAAAGTTCTCAATTCATTTATTATCAGAACAATTCGATCCTCTTAATATATAAACCAGCTGTTGTCTTCTTCTCCTCCATGTCATTCATGAATTACCCATTCGCCAACCTTCCTTCCTTAACCCTCCCTATCCCCTCCCTACGCAGTGCCTACCGGGTGCCTATACCATTTCACCGCAGAACCTCCGCACAACCACCGCAGGAGCACCGCAGGATAAGCCCTATCCTGCGGTGGCGGTACGGTGGCTGTACGGTGCTGCTGCGGGAAAAGAGTATAGGCACTCCGTATGCACTGAGTAAGAGAAACAGAAACAGAGTGAGAGCGGTAGGAACCCCACTAAACGACTAAACGACTAAACAACTAAACCTGCCCCCAAACAATTCACTTCCATTTAACAGCTGCCGCTTAATCGGCTATCAAAAATTCCCTTCCATGCAAAATACAATCACCCTAAAAATCAATCCTATGTCACACATCATCTACAACATCGGACTGAATGGATTACATGCCTTGCTGGATAATTTTATTGTCAAAACCAGGAAGGGCAAGACCTTTATTGCTAAAAAACCGCGTAAGCCGGAAAGGGAATCCGCAGCGCAAAGGGCTAACCGGGAACTGTTTCGAAAGGCTACGCAATATGCAGTTGATGCGATGAAGAACCCTGGTTTTAAAGATATTTATACGCGTCTGGCGGGTAAGCACTCCAAGCCTTTTAATATGGCAATGGCGGATTATTTAATGGCACCGGAAATTTCAAATATTAATATTTCCGGTTACGGGGGTAAGCCGGGTGATGTGATTCGTATGCTTGCCAGTGATAATGGTTACATATCCTGGGTACATGTGCGGATATTGAAGGAGAATGTAGTGATCGAGGAAGGCAGGGCAATTGAACGTGTGGGTGTGGGTTATGTCTACACGGTTAAGGAAGTGAATGCAAATGTGGTGGGTTGCGTGGTGGAGATAAGAGCAAGGGATATGGCGGGGAGGGAAACTGTAGTCAGCGTGGAAATACAGAGCCAGAGCGAAGACTGAAAGGGTTTCACGCAGAGGGCGCAAAGATTTTTCGCAGAGGGCGCAAAGAGTAGCCTTATTTGTTTTTAAGAGATATCCCATGGCGTCCTTTGCGCAGATCCTTTGCGCCCTCTGCGTGAAACCCTAAATAACTTTATTAAATCTTTGTGTGAAACCCTTAAAAAATTCAACAATCTTCTCAAACCTTAATGATCCCCTGCCTCACCGCAAATAATACCAATCCTACCCTGGATTGTATCTGCAGCTTTTCAAACAATGTATCGCGGTAACTGTCAACCGTACGCGGACTCACACACATTTCATCGGCAATTTGCTTATAGGTTTTTTCAGTGGAGGCCAGCTTGAGGAACTGCATTTCTTTTTCGGTAAGCCCGGGGTGTTCCCTGCGGTCGGCCTTGCTTTCCTTTCCCATATAATGCCACATGCTGCTGCTCACCAGCTCATTGGTATAAAATCCTTCATCACGTACAATGCTCAATGCCTGCCTGAACTTTTCCGGCTTGCTGTCCTTCAATATATAACCCCTTGCTCCGCACCTTAGCATCCTGATGATGGCCAGGTCGCTTTCCATCATGCTCAATACAATTACCCGGGTCAAGGGCAGGTTTTCCCTGATCCAGTCAGCGGTTTCATAGCCATTCATTTCGGGCATGGATATATCCAGCAAAACAATGTCTGGCGTTGGTTTGTGTTGCAACTGGCTGATGAAATCCTTACCATGGTCGGCTTCCAGCACCACATCAAACCCATCGAAAGAACGGATAAGTGATGCCAGTCCCGAACGGAGCAATACATGGTCATCTACCAGTGCAATATGGCTATTCGGCATAATCATTTGTTTGAACGTTTATAGTAACCGTGGTTCCCCTTCCTTCAGCGGATGCTATCATAAGCTCCGCTCCTATCAAGGCAGCTCTTTGCCGCATGTTGGCTATGCCCAATCCCTGGCCTTTCTTCATCCCATCATGGTTAAAACCCTTTCCATCATCGGTAACGGACACACGAAATCCGAAATCCTTAGTTTCAATATTAACTTTTATGGTTTTGGCATTTGCATGATGGATGATATTATTGATCACCTCCTGGAAGATGCGAAAAAGTATGAGGGTCTTTTCCTCTCCCATTTCCGTATTTACATCACCTCCCGAAAAGGAGGTTTGAAATTGCCGGGTGTTGTCGAGGTGAGAAAGCAACTGCTTCACTGCAAAACTAAACCCGCCCTCCAATATGCGCGCGGTGTTGAGGTTATGACTTAAATTACGAAGGTCTTTTATAGCTCGACCAAGCAATTCATCGGTGGGTGCAATGCGTTCTTCCTCCAGTCCTAATGTATTTAACTGTAACCGTACAAGACTGAGCACCTGTCCTATATTATCATGAATTTCCTGGCTGATCTGTGTAAAAGCCTGCTCCTGCATGTCGAGCCGTGAGCGCACAATGGTTTGTTCATAAAAGGCCTGGAGATTATCTTTTTCCTGCAGCAGGGTATTCTTTCGCTTCAGGTAGATCCTGAATAATACAAAAACGGCCACCACCAGCAGCAGCACAAATATGCTGGCGGTAAGTATGGAAATGATCATGCCTGAACGGGTTTCCTGCATAAAAAGAAAGCATAAGCAAAACAGAGATACAAAATAATACTCATCATGCGGGGAAGAAAATTATACAGCTTTTCACCTCCTATTTCGAGGTCGTAATACTTGATCTGGGGCAAAAAAGAAAATACTATACTGCATACCGAAAAGAATGCGATCAATCCCATAGCTACCGGGATAACGGGACTGTATACCATTTCCTTACTCCTGTTGTCGAGAAGAAAGAAATTGAGAAGAAAAAATAATCCTGCCAGAACCACCAATAATCCACCCAGTAAAAACAGCCAGGTTGAAAAAGGCGAAGCTGGCAGGAAGATGTAATGAAGCAGGATGGCAAAAAGGTAAACTATCAATGCGCCATTCAGAAATTTTCTAAGGGAAGGACTGATTCCAGCCTTTGTAAAAAACCAGGTAGAAAACAATACCTGTATCATAATAAAAACATTGTACAAAATACTGTTTGATTTGTCGAGGTATTTCATGTAAAGGCCCAGCAGCTCCACCAGTAAGGTAAGTACTAAAAAGGGCAGGAAGAGGTGGAGCCGCGAGGGTTTTAAATGATCATAATAAATACTTCCAACCAGGATGGCAAGTACAATACAATATATGAAAATGGGAAGGTTCATTATGGGTGAAGGCTGCCGAGGTTGAAGGGATCCAATAATGTATTAGTGCCTGGATTAGCGGTTCGATTTCCCGATGAATAAGGACTTAAAAACACAGTTATTTTATTCAGGTGTCCTGCAGGGATCTGCCTGGCAGGATCATTTGGATAAAGCTCTATTGACTTGTCGATGGCAGCTTGTGTATAAATACCAAATTCAACTTTTATCTGGTCGCTGTGTTCCAAAGGACCGGCGCACATCCAGTCATGCAATTTCCTGGTATCGAAGGCTACTGAATAGGTAAATTTTACCTGGTTGATGTCTGGAGGTTCTGCTCCAAGTTTGTCCCTGTATTCCCTGATGCATTCATCAACGATAGAAACATCCAGGGGAACATCAAATCGTTGAAGGAAGTCTTTATCATCAAATCTGTTAGGAAAATTCTTCCAGGCCTTACAACAATCATCGGCAGCAGAACTGCTAACAGAGATAGAATCAGTTGTATTTCTTCCATCATTTTCTTCCTTACCGGAATTACAGGAAGTGAAGACAAAAAGCATAAGCAGGCAGTAAACAAAGTTCTGTTTCATAAATGTTTTGGTTTAATAATTAATAATGAGGCGCGGGATGAATCCATTGCAAATCTCTTCATAAAACAAACAACAAGCACCCGTGTTTTCACGGTAATTTTTTGGGTGCTTATACTGAAGATGCGCGTAAAAGGATAAATGAATTTTGGTTTAGGAGCATTGCTTTCCTCAAAACTTAAACCTCATAAAACTGCATCATGAAAAAGCTTATCCTGCTTACTGCAATTACTCTTTGTTGTACAATGAGTTACAGCCAGAACCAGAAACCAAAGGTTTCATTTCAAAAAAACGCTGTTGAAGTAAAACGCAGCAAATCAACCGATGTTACTTTCCCTGTGCCTATCATCTATAGCCATGGATCCGGCAGGGATACAGCCGGAATGGTTATAACAGTAAGCGTTGTGCCAGGCAAATCGGATTTAGCTACCACAGCATATTCCGTTGATTTTGCCGATCGCCCTTTGAATAGTCTGAATGCATCTGATGCTACAAAAAACCAGGTATATGTAAAACTGAATCGTGATTCCATTCCCGACAGGGCACGTCAGCTTGTTTTAAGATTCGATATTAATAAGAACAACAGGACAGTTGCCAATGATGATTTTGAAAGCGAGAACAGGGAGATCGTTTTAAACATACCCGCCATAAAAGAGGATTCCATAAGTGGATATAGCTACCTGGCCTATATTGGAACTAATTTTGATCTTATTGACGGAGGAAAAGCAGCCCAGATTTTCTTTGCCGTAAATGTTTTTCTTCCCCCCTTAAAAAAGAAAGCAGTGGGCTATTATTTAAGCCTGTATGGAAACCGCACCATGTCCATCATGGATTCGGTGGGCGACCTGAGAAGAACAACAAAATATGTTTCGCTTACAGATACCAGTTATATGTCGTACTCCATGCAAATGAGTCGTATTTCCAGCATTCAATCCGATAATCTTGGAGCCTACAGCAGTCCTTTGATAAGGCTGGGAAATATCAGCAATATTGAAAACCGCATCAAAGTTTTTCTTGCACCAACCCTGGAATTTGTATGGAGAAGAACCAAACTGGAAACCAGGTATACCAATGGCAAGCACCTGGATTCCATTATGGAAAAAGGAAGCATCAGGGGGATCATGGAGTTCTCGGATGTTCAGGAATATAGATTTAACGAATACAATTTTAATTCAGGACTGGGGTTGATGGTGGTTCATGAATCGGATAACATCAGTGTCAGGGTTCATGTATCTGCAGGATATGGCATTATCTATACCCCGTTAAAGGATAATAAATCTACTGAACCCATAATGACTTACAGGAAAGCAAGAGATGTTTTCTTTACGGGCAGGGCCTGGATATCTGAGGCAACTACCGGATTAACCTTACAGGCGGAGATATTCAACTCTATGATCAACCCGAGACCTTTTTATGGAGTTACCTTATCCAAAGCTTTGAACTTTAAAAGTTTGGGGACGATATTTCAGCCTATAACGAAGAGGTAGAGTGGAGAATTTGGAAGGTTTCACGCAAAGGGAGCAAAGATTTTTCGCAGAGAACGCAAAGAGTAGCCTTACCTGGTTTTATGAGTTACCCATGGCGTTCTTTGCGCAGATCCTTTGCGCCCTCTGCGTGAAACCCTTTGCGCATCCTCTGCGGACTTTGTGGTTTAAAGACATGGCAACGCCATGAACCACATGTAAAATTCGGACGGCCCTGTAATTAGCAATCACCACCTATAGAGTTGTTTTTTAAACTATCTTCCCATGAAATAACTTTAAACTTCAAATAAACTTATAGGTTATGAAAAAGCTTTTATTTACCCTACTCTTCGGTGCCATAATCACCGCAACAGCTAATGCACAAAGTGGTCCACAGGCGCCCGCTCCTGCCGACGCGGCAGTTATGCTTCAAAAGATGAAAGAAGAACAAAAGCCGGGACTGATAGAAAAAGTGGGACTTACAGAAGAACAGGCCGACAGGCTGATAGAGATCAATTTTGAAACGCGCATGGCAGCTACTGCCCTCAAGGATCTGCCGGAAGCGGAGCGTAAGCAAAGGATCGAAGAATTAAAAGCTGATAAAGAAAAAAAGCTGATCGAACTCCTGAGCCCTGAACAAATAACAGCCGTAAAAGCTTATTACGAAGAAATGGGAAAGAAAAAGAAAGCCAATTAATAATCACTATCTTATTTGGAAAGCTGCCCAAGGCAGCTTTTTTTATTTCTATAGCTTTGTGAATTCAATTTATAAACATGAAAAAGTTAGTATTTAAAGAAAACATCAATGCCCCTGCTTCCAGGGTATATGATATGATGCTGGGTATGAATAATAAATCTACCTATCAGCAATGGACGGCCTTGTTTAATCCAACATCCACTTACGAAGGAAACTGGGAAAAGGGAAGTAAGATCCTGTTTATTGGTGTAGATGAGAAAGGAGAAAAAGGTGGTATGGTTTCCAGGATAGCTGACAACATTCCCAACCGGTTGGTTTCGATACAGCACTATGGGCTGTTTCAAGCCGGTAAAGAAATTACGGAAGGACCTGAAGTGGAAAAATGGGCCAATGGATTGGAGAATTATTCTTTCGAAGAAAATAATGGCATTACTACCGTTACCGTTGAATTAGATACTACAGAAGATTTTGTAGATTATATGAACGATAAATATCCAAAAGCATTGAGCAAGTTGAAAGAAATTTGTGAAGGATAGATTAGGAATGAACCGCAAAGTGCCCAAAGAAATCGCAAAGTAAGGCGGTAACTATGTTTTGAATTCAAGACTTATTTAATTCCTTTTGCCGCCTTTACGTGAAACCCTTTAATTACTTAAATTGAAAGGCAAACGCCAAGGCCACAAAGAAAACGCAAAGGCAGCGCAAAGAAAATGCAAAAACCCAAACCTGGTTTGTAAGGATAAATTCACTTCTTGTCGAAACTTTGAACTTTCTTTAGATCTTTGGCGGTAAAAAATTCGCCCCAGTAAAATACTTTTTAACAAATAAGCAAGCATTTGGTTATGTAAGAATTTCCATTGGCGGCATCTAAGTCCCAAAACTTGATAAAAGAAATACCATGAAAAACATTATTACTTCAATTTTATTTATACTCAGCTTAACAAGTTTTACTGCCTGCAGCACAGCTAAATCTTCCACCACCGGCAACGCATCCATTATCGATAAAACCTGGAAATTGGTTGAAATAAATGGGCTTGTTATACCGCCACCCGATCAATCCAGAAAAGCACCCTTTATGATTCTCAACACCTTTGAAAGCAGGGTAACTGGAAGCGGAGGATGCAATTCCTTTTTTGGAACATATGAACTGCAGAATGATAATGGTATTAGCTTCTCTGCTATCGGTGCAACTAAAATGGCTTGCCAGGAGGGTGTGATGCAGGTGGAAAGCCGGTTCTTCCAGGCATTTGAAATGGCAAAGAAATTTATAGTTAACAATGATACTTTATCCCTGGTGAATCCAGATAATGTGGCTGTGGCGAAGTTTGTGTTGAGTGATGATAAATAGATTGCTTCGTCGGAAAGCATCGGGAGGTACTGAGTTGAATTAAATAACAGAATGTGAACCAAGGTTATTAACCACAGAGAACGCGGAGGAAGCGCAAAGAGGTGTTCGCAGCTAGAAAACAATTAGCTCAGAGGCAAGTTTGACGTTCTTTGCGCAGATCCCTACCGTTCTTTGCGTGAAACCCTTAGATTCATTGTATTTACATCAGATACAATTCCTTTGCGCTGCCTTTGCGTAACCTCTGTGAACTTGGCGTTTAATCAACAAATTGCAGTTAAATGAACCGTAAAAAAAGTGCAGGAATTATCCTCTTAATATCTTTTCCATCTTCCTTCCCTTTGCCAGTTCATCAACCAGTTTATCAAGATACCTTACTTTCTGCGTTAAAGGGTTTTCTATTTCTTCTATGCGGTAGCCGCAGATCATCCCTGTGATGAGGTGGGCATTAGGATGAAGTTTTGCTTTTTGAAAGAAAGCTTCAAAGTTCAATTTCTGATCTATAACCTCCTGCAACTGTTTTTCATTAAACCCGGTAAGCCATTTAATTACCTGGTGAAGCTCCTCCTTTGTTCTTCCTTTCTTTTCAACCTTTTGTATATACATGGGATAAACAGAAGCAAAGGTCATTTTTGCCATGCGTTCGTTGTGGGTTGCTGAGGTGTTCATGAAGCTAATCTACTAATTATCGTTTAGGTGTTTAGAAAATGTTTATGGAAATTATGTGGTACGGCGTCCCAACCCTCTAAAACCACCAATCAATGCGTATGAAATTCATAGTATTCCTTATCACAGTTGCGATACTTTCCTGTGATAATAACTCAAAGCAAGATCTAAAATCCATTAAAGTTCTGGGCGAAGGGAAGATCAGGGTAAAGCCCGACAATGTTATTCTCAACTTAAATGTTTCATTTACCAAACCGCGTATGGCGGATGCCGTTAGTTTAGCGCAAGCCACCATAGATTCGGTAGTTCAGATCCTGCAACAATACAGCACTACAGAAAACGATATTAAAACAAGCAGTATCTCGGCAAATAAAGCTTATGAATGGAACGGAAGAACAAATGTATTTACAGGTTTCAGTGCTTCTCAATCCATTGATTTTGTATTGAACGATATCAGCCAATTCACTGCCCTTACAGGCAGGCTGCTGGAAACTAAGATCAACAGCATTTCCAACATACAATTCGGACATTCAAAAGCCGACAGCCTTCTGCGTGAAGCGGATCTTCTTGCTTATGACGATGCTTTTAAATCTGCCAACAAACTATGTAAAAGGGCCAATGTTCAACTCGGCAACCTGCTCTATGTTTCCAATATAGAAAGTGGGTACAGCGGATATAATGGATATTCTTCCGGTGAATCCATTAATACTTATAATAAAGCATATGGAGGCAGAGGTTTCAGGATCTCACCCGAAGTGCTGGAATTTGGAAGAACCATTGTTTCGGAATACAGTTTAGTGGACAGGTAGGTTGGGATGGGAATAGTTATTTTCGGCAGTTCACATACAACTTTGCTGGAAGAATCATCTAGTATAACCCGGAGTGGGAAATAATGCAGGTTTACGAATACTCAAATAAATCGGAAGGAGACGCGGAGTAATAAATGGGTTTAATGGTAAGACCTTTAAAATTAATTATCCAGAATCGGGGTTAAATAATTGATTTGACTTTATATTTGCCGCCCCTGCCCAGGTGGCGAAATTGGTAGACGCACTGTCTTCAGGTGGCAGCGCCGCGAGGTGTGCTGGTTCGAATCCAGTCCTGGGCACGAGAACAGAAACAGAAAGAGAGCGGAGAACAACGCAAACTCTTTCTGTTTTTTTATGCATCTTTTTCTTCAATCAGGCTCTATCCAGCAGCTCCTCCAGCTTTTTCAGAAGTGCAGATTCTGACCTGTTGGTACCGCTCACCGATTTGGCAATATCAGCACAGGCAGATAGAATTTCCTGCTTGAATAACCGGGTAAGTACAGGCCTGGTTTCGTCTATAAACCCTGCAAACACGTTGAAACTTTCCATAGCATCCCTGTTCTCCTCTTCCAGCCAGTCGAAAACCGAAATGATCTGCAGTGAACTATCAGAACCATATTCGTCAAGGCTTTCTTCCAACCGGGCCAGCTTAGTTTCTACTACATTCTTTACCGCTGCTCTTTCATTAGCTTTTATGGTTTGATCGGAAGCAGCAATAGCATAAAATAAAAAACCAAGCTTTTCATACAGGTCCTTATAAAAACCAATGTTGGTAATGTTTTTTACTGCACTCTTACCTTCCAAACCGGGAATGGCCATCAAAGGAACATGGGTCAGGTAGGCCATGCGCTTTGTAAGACTTTTATTAATGATTCCTTCAATCCAGCTTCTTTTGTGGGTGATCATTACGTGCAGGCCAATGTTTTTTTCCCTTCCAAAAGCATGTAAGGTTTCTTCATAATTTTCACCTGTAAGATGCACACTGTTAATTTGTTCTACGGAGAAATGCTGCGCTATCTTTTCGTTGATGAGTTTTAAACGATGGGCATCTTCCCGCATGGCGCCCACATCATTTTCATTAGGCGTAACTATGGCCAGTTCAATTTTAGCCTCAATTTTTTTAGCAAGATCAAATACAGGCTGAAGAACCGAAAAATTCTCACCAGGTTCATAAACCGATATTAAAATATTGAAAGGTCCGTCAATTTTAAAGTTTCCGGGAACGGCAATAAGTGGAACACTGGTCTTGCTAATAATATCAGCCACCTTACTTCCAATAATCTTTCTTCTCAGGCCACTGTTTCCCAGTGAGCCCATTACAATAACATCTACCGCATATTTATGAACCGCATTTAAAATGGCTTTTGTTACATCACCCTTCACTATAGAAGTAATACAATTCACTTTACTTTCTGCCCATATCTTTTTCCTTATAGCAGAAAGTTTCCTTCTGGCCTTACCGGAAATGGACCTGTTATAATCTTCTACCAACTGCTTATTTCCCGAATACCGGGATTCGAGTTCTTCACAAGCATGTAGCAACCTGATTTCCGAACCTGTTTTTTTTGCCAACTCAACTGCGTAATCCATAGCGTTGAAAGAGAAATCTGAAAAATCTACCGGAACTAAAATATTATTCATACTTCTTTGTTTTTCTGTTATTAATTTCCTCTGCTGGTATAAGATACCTTAAGATACATAATTATAAAAAAGAGGTTACTTAGCAGGCTATTAACTGACTACCATACCTGTTTTCATCAGGATTTGGACAGCCAGAATTCATCTTCCCAAACCGGGATTTTCTCTGCATGGCCATGTGATGCAAGAAGGGCATTCAATTGCTCCTCTGTTGCCACTTCTTCAATGAAATTAAACAACTGCCTTTCTTCAAAACGCACATGGTCGGTGATCATTATGGCCAGCATTTCAAACTGGTCGGGAGTTGGTATTTCGGCAATGTTCTTTATTTGCAATCGCAGCTGGCGATGTTCATCAATCATCCTTTTGAAAAAAGGATCTTCGGCAGGCAGAATCTTTCCAAACTCAACTTCTTCTTCGGCAAAATGCTTTTCCATAAAATTTTCGGCAAACCACAACGTGTATGCGACAATACGTGCGGGTTCACGGTTAAGTTTTATTCCCTGCCTGATCTTCCAGGCAAGCAATAAGGTTTCGTGGTGCTCGCGCGACAAAGGTGCAAGCTGGTGGCTGCGTTTAATAGGTTTGATTTCTTTATCCATAACAAAGAATAAGGGGGATTGGTTCAAAACTCGTTCAAAGCTATGAAAGGAAGTATAAATAAGGATGATGAGCACGCAGGGATCATATGAACTAAATCATATTTAGATAAAGAAGGGCAAACAGAAACACCCCGCAGCAGTGCAACACAATCGCCTGCCTTACGACAGGCAGGGTTAGGCTTTTGCAATTATTTAAAATCAAAAAGAAAAGGAAATAAGAACGTAACCATAGCGGCCCAGAAAAAATATACAGGCAGGAAAGATGCAATAGCATTGGCTACATTACTCAAATCGGAGTTTTTGCGAGTACTTTTAAATAACCGGATAGTTACCATTACAAGGTTAACTAGTATCAGGATATTTCCACCCAAAACTGCAACACGATTGGGGGTGATGCCCCATTCAGAAATTCGAAACAGGATGGCAGATAATGCAATTCCATTAACCATTATGGTAAGAGCTGAAAGCAGGAAAAGCACCCAGACTTCATTACGCGTTTTACCTGTTTTAACTGTTCCGGCAATTGAAAAGAATATAATGGCCATTACAGCTATTAAAAGTGCATTGAAGATCAATAAGAATTCACGATCGGTATATGGATCCTTTCCTGAAAACACCATGGCAACCAGGTATATTAACATGATTATTAAAACAACAGGACTGAATATTTTTGCGATTACCGGGGAAACTTTTCCCACCAGTTGAGGATTGGCGCGAATAAGATAAGTACCAACTATTGGAGCGGCAGGAAGTGCAAAAGCGAGTATGTATTCAAAATAAACTCCTTCAACCTGGATATCTATAACAGAAAATAAAGCAACGGTAAGCCCCGTCAGAATTGCCCCGGCGATTAGAATGAGTGCAGTAATTACCACCAGGTCGCCATTAAAATGCAAAAATGCGAGTCGTTCTTGTCCTTCAATTTGTTTTTTGCCCGTGAATGCCAGTCTTAAAACAAACCATAATACAATCAAAAGGTGAATGCAGGATAAAAGTATGGAATCACTTTCCCTAATATCAGGCAGTGCGTTTATGAAAAATAATCCAAACAACGATATTGCTGCAATGATGGTATTAAGTTTAGGCGAAAGATTATTCTTCCAGGCAAAATATGCGGTAAGTACAGGGAAGAGAATAAATCCAATATTTCTTGGATAAAAGAAATCCTCATTTATGTTGAGAAAGGCAGGCAGTTTGGCGATGGTACCAGCAATGAGGGTAGCCAGGATCACAAAAACCAGGTCGTTTTTACCGCCCCAGGAAATATCGGGTTCGGAATAGTGAAGTCTTTCATACCAGGTTGCGATCACCGGGTTAGATCCATTTTCCGGGTAAATTAACTGTATGGCCTTTTTAAAGGATGATTTATCTGAGCGATATAATCTTTCCGGCTGGGCAGGGTTTTCAATGTTCGAGATAATCTCATTTTTCATAAACTGGTAATTTGCTTTAAATGACGGCAAAGTACAAAGATAATAAAAGTGCTTTGTATTACAAAGTGATGAGTGGGAAATGGTGAGTGGTGAGTGGTGAGTGGTGAGTGGTGAGTAGTGAGTAGTCGACCGTTCAACGACCGTTCAACAACCATTCAACAACTGTTCATCAACCATTCAACAACTGTTCAACTACCATTCAACAAC
>JAEZCV010000072.1 GCA_023429985.1 Bacteroidota bacterium
TCAATTTTAGTTATAGCATAAAAACTAAAAGAGCCGGTGAAACCCTCCGGCTATTCACCAGTTTTAATTCCGGCAAAAACAAAAATGAAAGGATTTTCAATGAAAGTTTTTTGAATCCTGATTATACCTCTTCAGGAAAGGATTCATTACAACAGCAAATAAATGATAATCTTTCAAGAGGAATGAGTGTAAGGCTTCAATATGATCTTCCGTTTGCCAATAAAAAAACATTCATTTCTGCCGGAGGATTTATTAACCTGGCACGAAATGAAATTGATGCTGATGCATTTTTTTGGAGTAAAACCGGTGTTAAATGGATGGAACTTGAAGCACTTACAAATGCACTTATTTTTCACCAGCGAATTTTTAATTTACGCGCCTCGGCAAAACATTTATTAAGCGAAAAAGCGAGTATTACTGCCGGGCTGTCCACCGAGCAAACCTCAATAGGTTTCGACCTGGCGAAATCTGTTTCAACAACCACTAATCAATACTGGAGCTATTTACCTTTTGCAACCTTTAATAAAAATTGGGAAGGTATCTGGAACCTCAGTTTTTCTTACCGAAAATCTATCAGGCGTCCTGGCATAGGTCAATTGAATCCTACGATAGATTTTTCAGATCCATTTAATACACGGTTTGGAAATCCTGCCTTACATCCTTCATATTCTCATAATTATGATGTGGTGATTGGGAGAAACAAAAACGACTTTTTTTTCAACCTTGGGCTTGGACATAACAAGGTTGTTGATATATTCAATTCTATTCGCACCCGCATCAGTTCCGATACCACACAAACTACGTGGCTGAACATAAGTGACAAAAAAGAATATGAGGTAAGTGCATGGAGTGGATATAAGATCAACAAGCAATTAAGATTCAACTTCAGCTCAAGCTATGTTTATAATGTTTATGGTGAGTATGATAAAGCGTTCAGGAAGTTTCGCGATGGGGGATCCTTTACTACCAACCTCAGTGCAGGCTATAGTATTAAAGATATTTATTCGGCATCGGCTAACCTTACTTATAACAGGTTTGCCAATCCCCAGGGGAGGGCAGGAAATAATGTAAGCATGAATATAGGCGTGCAGGGAAAATTCTTTGATAAAAAACTGGTTATATCGCTTAGCTGTACAGATCCTTTTGTACAACAGCGTAACCATTTATTTACCTATGGAACAAACTTTTTTTCAGAGAATTTCAGGGAAACTGCAACAAGAAATTACCGTATTTCTGTTGCCTATGCTTTCAGGAAAACCATTCGTTCGCTTCCAAAATCATCAAAGGAAAAAATCAATGCAGTTTTAGAGGGCAGCTGATGGGAGTCGGGATGCCAGCCAGGAATTTTCTACAGGAATGATCCAGTTGTTTTCCAGTTCGTCGCGTGTTTGCACGAGGTTGTTGAAATAAAGTGTTTCGGGTTTAATAAATCCATTTTTCCAGGCATATTCAACCTGGCTTAAAGGAAGCATTTCAATTTTATCTTTCACAAAGAAGGCAAGATTGGTACGGTTGAAAAAATCTACACCATACCGGGCTCCTGTTTCTTTTACAAATCTTACCGAAGCATCGGTGCTGCAGCCACTAACGGCAGTTGATGATTCATCGGCCATAATAATCAGGAATTGTCCGAACAGCAATTGTGCCCATCCTTTTACTTCCGCTCCATGAGAAAGCCATGAAGATGCAAAATCTTTTAATGATTCTTCCAGTTCCAATGCTTCCGACAAACTCAATAACCTGTTTGACTGGTAAACCCATACACGGCTTTTAGGTTGAAAATTTTCAGGAAGTAAGGATCTATATTCAAGGTTCATATTCACAAATTTTCAAATTAACAAAATGGCAAATTAATCCACCATACTCATAGCAACCAGTTCTGCCACATCCATCACTTTTACATCGGTTTCTTTTTCCGCCGCTTTCACGCCATCGGTAAGCATGGTGTTACAAAATGGACAGGCCGCAGCAACAATATTGGATCCTGTTTCTATGGCTTCATTGGAGCGTTCGAAGTTTACCCTTGTTTTACCTGGTTCTTCTTCCTTAAACATTTGTGCACCACCGGCACCGCAGCAAAAGCCTTTTTTACCACAACGTTTCATTTCCACCAGTTCAGCATCCAGTGCTTCCAGCACTTTTCGGGGCGCTTCATAAATACCATTTGCACGACCAAGGTAACAACTGTCGTGGTAAGTTATTTTGTTCCCTTTGAAAACCGAAGCATCCTTTAATTTGATCCTTCCTTCATCAATAAGTGATTGAAGAAATGTGGTATGATGGATCACATCATAATTGCCACCCAGTTCGGGGTATTCGTTTTTAATGATGTTGAAACAGTGCGGGCAGGTAGTAACAATTTTTTTGATATTGTAATTGTTCAATACCTGTATGTTCTGGTAGGCCATCATCTGAAAAAGAAATTCATTACCTGCCCGACGCGCAGGATCACCTGTGCACATTTCTTCTTTTCCAAGAATAGCATAGTTAACGCCCACTTTATGTAATATGGTAGCAAAAGCTTTCGTTATCTTTTGTGCGCGCTGGTCAAAGCTGCCTGCACAACCTACCCAGAAAATGATTTCGGGTGTTTCGCCGCTGGCAAAAAATTCAGCCATTGTTCTTACCTGCATAATGTAATTCTTGGGCTCAAAAATAAGCGTTTAGGTTGGTATGGAGGTGGAGGAGGATAGTTTAGTCGCCTGCCTGCCGGCAGACAGGTTTAGTCGACTGCCTGCAAAAGGGTTTAGGTGTTTGCAGATCAGCCAAACAATCTCAATCATGTATTTTTGAAAAGATATGGAGTGGAAAAGTTTTCGTGACAGGATTTTTAACTGGGAACAGTGGCCATTTGGATTCAGATACCTTGCTATTATGCCTGTATGGTTATGGTATTGCATGCGCGCCGGAACACCCTGGTTTTTTACTCCTTCCAATCCCACCATTACATTTGGTGGTTTTGAAGGCGAAGGCAAAAAAGAAATGTATGATCTTCTTCCTCCAGGAACCTTTCCCAAAACAATTTATATTTTACCGGGATCTGATTTTCAGTTTGTATTGAACCAGGTATTTTCTGCAGGTTTCCAATTTCCATTTATTGTAAAACCCGATGTGGGCATGAAAGGTTTACTCTTCCGCAAGATTGACGATGAAGTTTCCCTGGAAAGATATCATACAATAATGCCGGTAGAATATCTTATTCAGGAACTGGTGAATTATCCTTTGGAGGTGAGTGTTTTTTATTACCGCTATCCTGATAAGCCAAAAGGAACCATTTCCGGCTTCATTCAAAAAAGTCCAATGGAAATTATTGGGGATGGCGAAAGCAGTTATGAAGAACTGATCAAACAGCATCCTCAGGCAAAATTGCGGTGGGAAGAAATGGAATTGAAACATAAAAACGTGTTGCAGGAAATTCTTCCTTCAGGTGAGCGGTTTTTTCTTACTTACGCTGCCAATTTAAACCGCGGTGCTAAATTTCAAAACCTTGATCATTTAACAGATGAAAAGCTAATCCTGTTATTTGACCGCATTAGTGAACCTGCTCAATTTTATTATGGTCGATACGATATTAAATGCACTTCGGTGGAAGATTTAAAAGAGGGTAAAAATTTTTCCATTCTTGAATACAATGGGAGCGGGGCCGAGCCTAATCATGTTTACCATGCCGGTTTAAGTTTGAAAGCTGCCAATAAGATCATTTTGCAACACTGGAAAGCATTGTTTGAAATTTCGCGCTTCAATCATAAAAAAGGAGTTCCATAC
>JAEZCV010000157.1 GCA_023429985.1 Bacteroidota bacterium
TGCCCATGTTAAAGTAGTGGCCAGCGAAGTGTTAGTAGTATTGGCCATATAAACGCTATGCTGCGCCGGGATCAAAAAATTGGCAGCATTGGTTTTATGGAACTGTATCGACTGGATTACAGCGCCTGCCGGAATGCCTGCGGCAGTCATCTCGGCCTGGGTAAACACTATATTGTTCCTGGAACCTGTAGTGGTAGAAGTGGCACTAAAGCGATAGACAGGTGAATAAAGCGTATTGGCCGGAATGCTGGTGCCGGTTCCAATCTGCGCCGTAATCTGGGCTTCAGTGGCAAGGTTAAAGACAGTTGTAAGAAGAAATACTAAAAGAAGGTTCCTGGTCAAGAAAGAATTGTAGAATTTTTTCATAAATGTGCAGGTTGGTTTTGTATTGAAAGATCGTGTTCAAGGTAAGATTTTTCAATTAGTTTCAGCAGGCAGAAAAGGAATTATTCTCAAAATGCATCGAAATTCTTTTTTACGGCTCTGCTATTCGCTGATCTGCGGGACCTATGCTGGTTGCATTTGCCCACGTAATCACAATTGTAATTATCCCTGTTTTACCATCTTTATCTTTAGCATCTTAAAAAAAATGATTTGGAGAAAAAGCAGGAAGGATTAAGATTTTTCGCAAAGGATAAAATCAAACAGTTTTTAGCATGGATGAAACCTGTACCCGGAGATCCATTTCTGTTAACGGTAATTAAATCTCTATATAAATTCTTGGCTCTTTTGGTGGTGATTGCCTTATCTCCTGTAATAATTATTGTTTTGATCTTTGTATTTCTTGCTGCTATATAAAATGAAACATCTCCTTCATCCATTTTTTTTAACCTGCCTGCTGCTTGTATTGCTGCACCAGGCTTTGCAAAAAATATGGGGTATTCACCTGGGTTTCATTTCAAACCATTTAGATAACATTTTATGCATGCCCATTGTTTTATCGCTTTGGAAAGCAGAAAGAGTATTGATATTTAATAAGAGAGAAGATTATAGGGTTTCAGTTATTGAAATAATTGCTGTAACCATTTATATTTCCATTATAGCAGAAATTGTATTTCCCTTTTTCAGTCATTCATTTTATGGCGACTGGATGGATGTAGTGTTTTATTTTTCAGGCGCAGGGTTGTATTGGTTTTATAGCCGGGTTTACAGGCCTGCCTGCCGCAGGCAGGTTTAGTTTGATCAGGTGTTTCTCTTTCTGTTTCTGTTTCTCTTTCTGTTTCTGTTTCTCTTTCTGTTTTCGCCCTGGACAACGTGTGCGTTATCCCTACAAGGCAAATACCCTTTATTGTTTTAAAGAATATTTGATGTTTCCATCGTAAAGACATTGCGTACCCAGTTCCATTAAAGATTGAATTGTTTGGATCCTCGTTTGATCAAAGGAGATTGCTTCGCTATGTTCTGAATAATTCAACATTCACATTTACACCCCTTCGCAATCACGAAACCATCGCAATGAACAGGCAATTCCATTGATTGAAGAAATGTTTCTATTACTATTAAAAACAAAACCGGTAAGCGTTTTGCTTCCCGGTTTTTAAAAACGGTATTTGAATTAAGGTTTAGTTGTTTAGAGTTTAGGGGATAGATGATTATAAGTTCCCCATTCACTACTCACTACTCACTACTCACCACTCACCACCTAGTTCTTCAACGGCTGCCCAACCTGCACAGCACAATCATGGCCTGGCTGACCGTGAGGAGGATTCAACCTTACATTACCTGCCTTTTGAGGGGCTGACTGCGTTGTTGGCGTAATGGTGGGAGTAGGCATGGGCGTGGAAGCAGATGCCGGCTGACCATTTAAAGGAGCACCTACAGCAATATCGCAACGATGACCGGGCTTACCATGTTCCGGATTCAGGGCAACATTTGATAATTGAGGTTTTGGCAGGTTTGTTGGAACAGGCAAAACATTAGGCGTTTGCTGAATATTAGATGTGGGCTTAATTGAATCAGTTGACAAGGTCGGAACCGTTGTTGCCGTATCCGGAGCAGGCGTAAAATTTACAGAATCTGTTTGCTGGTAGCTGGCATCAGTACCTGAATCACATGATGCAAACCCGATGGCTGCCACAGCTGTAAAAAGGAAGATTTTTTTCATTGCGTTTTTCTTGAGGGGCCTAAGGTAAATTAATCAACTGAATTATATGCATGTTTTAACCTTTCCCTTAATTTAATTCAATTCATTCGAAAATATCTGCGGTTCATGCTTCTGCATCTTTTTAATTGATATGCATACAATCAATTTTACATTATAAATGCAGGTTATGATCCGTATGGAAATCTTTCTTTTGATGATGTCTGGTGTAAGTTTCTTTTTATATGTGAAAAGAAAAAGGCTTACCCGGGACTGGAATAAAAGTTTTTAAGAGGATAAGCAGGTCGTTTTAACATTCTGTTGTCATACAAATGG
This sequence comes from Bacteroidota bacterium, assembly GCA_023429985.1. Taxonomy (GTDB): domain Bacteria; phylum Bacteroidota; class Bacteroidia; order Chitinophagales; family Chitinophagaceae; genus Flavisolibacter. The sequence goes on from JAEZCV010000157.1 coordinate 2,417, forward strand.
CCTTCAGATCTGTCCTAATAAAAACGCCCTCTATGAGAATTGAATTCTTCATAATCATTTTTCTCGTGTTTTTATTCCTGATCTTTTACAAAAGAAGATTACTTAATAAGGAATGGGATAAAGAAGTGGAATAAAATCGCTCTTTTTCTTTTGAACCTGCATCATTAGATTTTTAATTTTATTCAAAAGAAATCACACCTTGTTCTGCTCTCAAAAATATTTGTCTTCCTGCCTGAAATGGTTACTTCCCATTTTATTTTTCTCTTTTACCGCCGTTGCCCAACAACAGAATATTAATATTTCATTCGCCAATTTCAATTTTACTGCAGACAGTTCGCTGTCTTCACTGGATGCAAAAACGAATTCCTTCCCGGGGCTATCAATGCTGGTTCATCAAAAAACCAAAGGAAAAAATATTCTTGGATATACCAATGCTGAAAAAGCTGTTGAAATTTATTTTTTCCCAGGAAAGACTAAGGAAACCGCATTGATCATTGGCGGCATGCATGGATCCGAACTTTCATCCATCGAACTTGCGGAAAATATAGTTCATAAACTTTCAGGAGATGTTGTTCCTGAATACAATGTGTTGATCATTCCAAGGCTGTTCCCCGATAATGCCGATTGTGCAGCAACCAGCCTGGAAAGAAAGGGTAAATCCGGGGCAGGAAGATATTCTTCCCTCCATTCCGTTGATCCTAACCGCCAGATGCCTGGTTTGGGAAAACCTTTTCTGTCTAACCAACCGTTTGACGCACATGGAAGAATGATTGAAACAGAAAATCAGTACCTGCTTCGGGTCATCCAGGAATATAAGCCAGCCAGGATAGCCAACCTTCATGCCATTAGGAATGTACAAAGAGCAGGCATATTTGCCGATCCACGAACAGATGCTGATGGACTGGCTTTAGGTTTTGAAGCCGACAGCCTGCTGGCTTTTCAAATGGCATCATTCATTTGTGAGGGCGGCGGACTTGCAGGAGGTAATTTTTCAAACATAGCTTCTACCTTTATATATTATAAGGACCCGGCTGCAGTTCCGGCTGGCCATTTTCAGCCGCGAAACCTGGCGGGTTCGGATTTGGAGGGGAACCGGGGTGCGGGAATTTCCCTTGGCTCATGGGCTACAACTGCGGTTAACGGCACAGTTTTCCCCCGGCCTGCCATTACATTAATTACGGTTGAATTCCCGGGATACAGCTCCTCAGATTTTATTAAACAGGAGAAAGAAAGATTCAATTATTTGATGAATCTGGAATTATACACAGGAGCAGTAATGAAATATTTCCTTCAATAATTTGGTTCAGAACCTTATTTAACTGCCAAATATTTTTAATATATCATCATTCTCCACTTCCTTCCTTTCTACTAAAAAAAACCCTTAATTTTAGCATTATCTTTTTGTTAACGGCCTACAGTTCAGCTGAAAAGCCTAAACTTGCTTAATCCTTTTCCGGGAAAACCAGCCAAATCCACTGTCTTAACAAGGAATTGTTCTTTAGAAAATTATTATTCGCGAATAAAACCTGATCCTCATACCCTGGAACTTTTAGTGACAGTTAGTATGTGGGGTCAAACATTAGCTGTTTTATGTCAATTAGAAACCGGATAACGGGTACAGTAGTTTTATCACTTCTCTGTATCTCCAGCCTTGCGCAAGATCTTTCAAACAAGGGTAAAGAATTTTATGTGGGTTATGGCCACCACCAGTTCTTTGAAACAGGTGCCAACTCACAGGGCATGGTTTTGTATTTAAGTGCAGAACAAGCCGCTACGGTAACAGTAAGTATTGATGGAACCGGGTATTCCCAGGTTTATAATGTGCCTGCCAATTCGGTAATTTCTACTGCCCAGATTCCCAAATCAGGTCCTCAGGACGCCAGATTATTTGATCCTGCTAATTTAAGTGAGGGTATTTTTAATAAAGGTATCAGGATCTCCAGTAACGTTCCCATAGTTGCTTATTCCCATATTTATGGAAGTACTTCTTCCGGTGCTACCATGCTTATGCCCACCAATACCTGGGGTTATGCATACCAATCAATTAATTCCAGACAGCGGTATGCCACCAATTGCTTTTCGTGGTTTTATGTTGTTGCCAAAGAAAATAATACTGTAATAGAAGTAACACCTTCAGTTCCAACAAGAGGTGGGAAACCTGCCAATGTTCCTTTTACTGTTACGCTGAATAAAGGACAGATCTACCAGATCATGGGCGCCTTAACCGGTGGTTCCGACGGTCATGAAATGACGGGTACTAAAGTAAGGTCTATTGCCAATTCAAATGGAGATTGTCACCCAATAGCTGCATTTAGCGGAAGCAGTCGTACTTCAAACCCCTCTCCCTGCCTTACGGCAACTGATGTTTCCGGTGGTGGTGATAACGATATGCAACAACTTTTCCCTTCCCAGGCATGGGGAAAAAGATATTTGCTTGCACCCACTTCAACATCCAGCAGTGCTTCATCTTACCAGATCAACCGTTACAAGATCGTTGTTTCTGATCCTAATACTGTTGTAAAAAGAAATGGTTTTACTCTTCCCCAGGCTTCTTTAGTGAATAATACCTATTATACTTTTGAAAGCCAGGGTGGACAGGAAATTACTTCCGACAAGCCTGTTATGGTTGCCCAGTTCATGAATGGAGCATCGGCCTGTTTAGGCGGAACCGGTAATAATGGCGACCCTGAAATGATCATTATCAGCCCTGTAGAGCAAGGCATTAAAAGAATCGGTTTTTACAAGAACTATTTGCAGGCCATTACTTCGGTATACCTTACAATGATCATTCATCAGAATGGCCTGAACAGTCTTACTATAGATGGTCAGGCATATCCGGGTGGCTTTTCTCATTCATTCGATCACCCTGTTAATCCAAATTATAAAGTAGTAATTAAACGCTGGACCATGAATTCGGCAAGTGCAGGACAATGTATCGTTCAAAGTGATTCTGCATTTACAGCTATTACTTATGGAATGGGTAGTGTGGAAAGTTATGGTTATAATGCAGGTACCAACATTAATAACCTGAATGTTTTGGGAAGTTTGTATAATACACCAGATCCTACACAAACATCCCATGATTTTACCTGTATCAATACGCCCATTGAAATTTCCATGGGACTTTCATACGCACCAACAACCATGACATGGCAGTTAAGCCAGGTACCTAATCTGAGTCCAAATGCTGACGTAACCGTAAGCAATCCTGTACCTGCTTTTACATCCATCCAAAATGGAATAACTTATTATCATTATACCCTGCCGGGAACCTATACGTTTTCTGATACCGGCACTTATGTGATACCGGTGCGCAACTCACATCCCTCACTGGATAATTGTAATAATTCAGAAGTAGTAAGTTTTGCCTTACAGGTTAAGGAAAAGCCCAAAGTTGATTTCAGTTTCATGCACACAGGTTGTGTCAGGGATTCGGTTCATTTTACTGCTTCTGCCCAAACAATGAACGGATATGATATTAATTCCTGGAAATGGAGTTTTGAGGATGCCACTGAACTTACTGAACAAAACCCGGTAAAACTGTTTACTGCAACAGGTCCGCAGAATGTGAACCTTGAAATTGTAACAGCCCAGGGATGTTTGGGCGATACTACTAAAACACTGGATATTGAGGCACCTCCTACAGCAACAGTAGCCTCGAATACGGTTAGCTTCTGCGAAGGAAATGGTGCTACTTTAACAGGAACGCCTGCCTATTCGGGAACAGGTACCGTAAATTATTATTGGTGGGATTTTGGAAATGGTTCTACCGCCAATCCATCGGTTAATGATCCTCAAACAACCACCTATCCTTCCTATGGTAGTTATACCGTGAAGTATGTTGTTGGTGTAAGTCCGACATGTGTGAGTGATACCGCCATGCAGGTAATTGATGTTTATGCAAAGCCTTCGCCTTCATTTGAATTTTCTGAAGGCTGTCTTCCATCCGATGGTATTGTACAATTCACCAATACTTCAACAGTTCCAGATAATCAGACGATGACCTATAGCTGGGATTTTGGAGATGCCAATGCAACACCAGGTAATCCGAATACCTCAACCGATGAAAATCCTACGCATAATTTTGCTTTGGGAACCTATTCCATCAAACTTACTGTTACAACTGCCAATGGCTGTTCAAAAGACACTACCATTACTACCACCTTTAATGTAAGTCCGGATGTAGCATATACCCCGCTTACTTCTGTATGTGAAAGCATACAGGGAACGGTTTCTGTTGCAAGTGGAACGGTAACAAATGGTGTATCTGGAACAGGTATTTATAAAGGCACAGGTGTAGATAACCAGGGTAACTTCTCACCTTCGGTTGCCGGCCCGGGTATTCATACCATCTGGTATGTATTTACCTCTAATGGTGGTTGTAAGGATTCGGTATCATCAACCATTAAAGTACATCCAAAGCCAGTTTCGAACTTTACGGTTACCAGTGTTTGTAATGGCGAACTTTCAACATTTACAGATGCTTCAACCATCAGTTCAGGCAACATCACAGGATGGAACTGGAACTTTGGTGACGGCAACAGTGCTTCTTATAACGACAGTGATCCTTTTACAAGAGCTTATACTTCTGCAAATCAATTCACGGTAAAACTGGTAACTGTCAGCGACAGCAGTTGTGTGAGTGATACAGCCTTCCAGACAGTGAATATTTACCCAGTACCTGAGCCTGATTTTACCATGCCTGCCTTTATTTGTATGCCAAATGGGAATGCGGTATTTAACAATACGAGTTCCATCCAGGGTAATGGCAATATGAGTTATGTCTGGAATTTTGGCGACGGCAGTGCCACATCTACTGCATCGAATCCTTCACATGTATATGCTACTTCAGGACCTTTTAATGTGCAGCTTACTGCTTCCACTGCAGATGGTTGTGAAGCGGATATTACCAAGGTACTGGATGTATTTTACGATAAACCTATTGCAAACTTCACTGTGAATCCTGATGTACTTTGCCAGGGTAACAGCAATTCTTTCACCGACAACAGCACAGCACCAAACAGTGATGTGGCTTCCTGGAGCTGGTCGTTTGGTGATGGCAGTACTTCCACTGAAGCAAATCCATCTAAAACCTATAGTGCTGCGGGCGATTACGAAATTTCATTGACCGTTAAAAACACGGTAGGATGTACTTCTGATCCATTTAAAGATTCGGTAAAAGTTTTTGTTCAGCCGGTAATTGATGCAGGACCTAATTATGTTGTACCGGAAGGAACCATTGTTAAGTTCAATCCAACAGTAAATGATTCTACTTCTGTGAGCTTCCTGTGGACGCCATCAGGTGATTTCCCTGACCCGACAATTCTACGTCCTACCCTGCTGGTAAACCATAATCAAACCTATACGCTTACAGCTACAGGCGATGGAAATTGTACCGCTACAGATACCATGCGTGTGCAGATACTTAAACTGATTGATGTTCCCAATTCATTCTCACCAAATGGAGATGGAATTAATGACCAGTGGGTGATACCTAATCTTTCGGAATACCCGGGCAACAGGGTTGAAGTATATAACCGCTATGGACAGATCGTATTCCAGTCGAACGGCTATGGCCAGCCATGGGATGGTACACGTAATGGCAGTCCTGTTCCTTTCGCAACCTATTACTACATCATTACACTGAACAACGGATTTGCTCCTGTTACAGGATCTGTAACTGTTGTAAGGTAAAAATGAGCTTATACAATATGAAACAGTTTAAAAAAATAACTCCAATAGCAGTAATGGCACTGCTGTTGGTTTTTCAATCCGGCGCCCAGCAAAAGCCGCATTATACGCAGTATATCTTAAACCAGTATATTTTAAATCCTGCTATCACGGGAATTGAGAACTACACAGATATTAAATTAAGTCACAGGCATCAGTGGGTGGGCATTGAAGATGCACCTGTAACCAGTTATTTTACCATTCATACCCCTATTGGTAAAACCAACTATCGCACCACGGCAACTTCTTTTAATGTTGAAGGAAACAACCCACGTGGTAACAGCTACTGGGAAAATTATGTTGCAGCAGAACCGCATCATGGAGTGGGTTTGCAAATTGTAAATGACAGAACAGGACCCATACAAAATTTTTCGGCTTACGTAACCTATGCTTATCATCTTGGAATTTCCGCCCGTACCAGCCTGTCGGCCGGTTTCGGTGCCGGTATTAACCGTACAAGTTTAGACGGAAGCAAACTAGATATTACCCCTGTTGATCCTGCAGTATTCAATGCAGGAATATTAAACCGAATGAAGCCCGATATCATGGCAGGACTGTATTTATATTCTTCGGATTTTTTCCTGGGTGTTTCTGCACAACAGGTGCTTCCTCAAAGACTTGATTTTTCAAATGGTGTTGTTGAAACAGACGACAGCAAAAGAGTACCACACTTGTTTGCAACAGCAGGTTACCGGTTTCTTGCCAGTGAAGATTTTAACATCACGCCTTCTGTTATGGTAAAATACTTAAGCAACATTCCTACACAGTTCGACATAAATACAAAGGTGCAATACCGCGACCTTCTGTGGGTGGGAGCAGGTTACCGCTACAAAGACGGTTTTAATGGTATGGTAGGTGTAAATGTATCTAATAAGGTAAATTTTGGATACAGCTACGATTATACCACTTCAAGACTGAATAATTACAGCAGAGGCACACATGAATTTGTGCTTGGTTTTATTTTGGGTAATAGTTATGGCGACAGCTGCCCTCGTAATGTTTGGTAATTATAAACCGGCAAACCATTTTTTCATCTGCTCCAGGTTCAATACAAATTCCGCTGCATTGTTATTAATGGCGTGAAGAGGCATATATTCAACTGAAGCTTCTTTTGGATCCTGGGCAATGGAAACACCACCGGCCTTCCTGATAGCTGCCAGTCCTTCTTTACCATCTGCATTGGCCCCGGAAAGTAAAACGCCTGCCAGTTTATTGCCGAATACATCTGCTGCCGACTCAAAACTTACATCTATACTTGGCCTGCTGAAATTAACTTTCTCCGAAAAATCAAGAGAAAATTGCTGGGTTTTTTCTATCAGTAAATGATAATCGGGAGGAGCTATATAAATTGTGGCGGGCCGGATTTGAATTTTTTCTTCCACTTCAACAACTTCCAAAGCTGTTTTTGAAGCCAGGAGGTCGGGAAGAATAGATTCCGATGGCTTCCTGTGTAAAACAATAACAAGTGCCGCACTCATTTCCCTGTGAAGTACGGGCATGATATCTATGATCACTTCAAGACTTCCGGCAGAACCTCCAATCATTACAAGGTTCACATCATTTCTGATTATTGCTTTCTCCATATTTTTTCCCTGCCCAGTTGTTTGTATTTTTTTGCGATGGGTGTAAACCTCAGTGTTTCTTTAGCGCCCAATGCCAGGAAACCAAGATTTTCCAGGCTGTTATCAAAAAGGTCGAATACCTTGTCCTGCAGGTTCTTTTCAAAATAGATCAATACATTCCTGCAAAATATCAGCTGAAATTCATTGAACGAACGGTCGGAAACCAGGTTATGCGTGGCAAAAACCATTTTCGACGAAAGCTTTTTATCGAATATTGCCTTATCGTATTTGGCTGTATAATATTCCGAAAAATCATGAAGTCCGCCCGAAGCAATATAGTTCTCGGAATACTGTTTCATTTTCACAAGAGAAAATATTCCTGAAGCAGCCTTATTCAATACATCGGGATTAAGATCGGTTGCATACATTAATGATTTATGTAAAAGTCCGGCTTCGTGCAATACAATTGCAAGTGAGAAAACTTCTTCACCAGTTGAACATCCTGCATGCCAGATCCTGATCAAAGGATAGGTAGCAAGAACCGGAAGAACTTCGGACCTGATGACCTTATAAAACTCAGGATCACGGAACATTTCTGTTACGTTTACCGTAATTTCCTCAACAAACCTTTTCAGGTATTGTTCATCGGTTTTAACCCTGAACCTGAATTCAGCAAAACTTGGAAACCGGTCCATCATCATCAGCCTGTGTATCCTTCTTTTTATGGAAGCCTTTGAGTATTCGGTAAAATCATACCCATAGAACTTCAACATATCATCAAGAATTATCTCCAGTTCTTCATCAGTTATCATTTTTTATTCTTTGAACCTTTTTTGCCTATACTATATATCATCAACGATTATGCCCCGATTAAAAACACAAGCTTTTGAAATTTAAACCATCCTGTCGTAAAGCCATACTCTTAAAAGCGAAAGCAACTGGTCGATATCAACAGGTTTGGAAATATAATCGGATGCACCTGCCTTAATGCACTTTTCCCTGTCGCCCGACATAGCCTTAGCCGTAATGGCAATAACGGGCAGGTTACGGAAGGCAGGCATCTTCCTTATCTTTTCCATGGCTTCGTATCCATCCATTTCCGGCATCATTATATCCATAAGAACCAGGTCAATATCAGGATGCTTTTCGAGCATTTTCAAAGCCTCTTTTCCATCAATTGCCGAAACCACTTCAATATTATGTGCTTCCAGTGCACGCGATAATGAAAATATATTTCTTACATCATCATCGGTTACCAGTATCTTTTTTCCGGAAAGCACTTCGCTCATGGCACCCAGTCCTTCTTTTTTCTTTTCAACGGTCTTTTTATTTTCCTCAACAAGATGAAGGAACAGAGAAACTTCATCCAGGATGCGCTGGTAAGAATTGGCTGTTTTAATTACAATAGTATCGGCATATTTACGAATGCGCGACTCTTCACTTTTAGAAAAACTTTTGCCGGTAAAAACTATTACAGGAATATTTTCAAGTTCCTGGTTCTGCTTCATTTGTTCCAGCAACTGGTAGGCATGTTCATCGGGAATACCCATGTCGAGGATAACGCAGTCAACATCTTTTTCTTTCAGGCTTTCCATGCCTTTTTGAATGGAGCCCGAAATTTCGGCTTTTACTGTATACGATTCAAGAAAGAATGCCAGTGCTTTTGCATGCTTAGGATTCTCTTCAATGATCAATACTTTGCTTTTCTCTTTCACAATAGCCTGTTCTATTTTGCGGAAAACTTCCTGCATCTGCTCAAATGCAACAGGCTTGCTTATAAAATCAATGGCACCTTTCACCAGGCTTTCTTTTTTAACCTGGTGGCTCGACATCATATGAACCGGAATGGAACGTGTTTCAGGGTCCTGTTTTAATTCCTGCATTACCTCCCACCCATCTTTTACCGGTAATTGAAGATCGAGCAGTATGCCCACCGGCTTAAACTTCCTGGCCAGTTCTATTCCTTCGTCACCTCTTACGGCAACCAGTGCCTTATACCCTCTCCCATGTGTATATTCCACTAAAGCTTTGGCAAAAGCTACATCATCTTCAATAATCAGTATTGTTTTTGAAGATGGTTCAATATGCTCACGGTCGTCGGGCAGGCTTTGCGGAATGACAGTGGTACGGAAGGTGGAAGGCTGTTGATTTGACGGAACAATTTCATTTTGCGTTTGCACATTCTTTTGAGAAAACGTAGTCGGTTTTTCAGATGCTTTTCTAACCGGGATGAAAATAGTAAACGCACTTCCCCTGCCCGGCTCACTTTCAATTTTAATTTCACCGCCCAGCAGTTCAACCAGGTTTTTGCTGATGGAAAGCCCGAGCCCTGTTCCTCCAAATTTCCTTCGTGTTGAGCCATCGGCCTGTTGAAATGCCTCAAACACCAGGTGTTGCTTGTCTTTTGGAATACCTATGCCTGTATCCTTAACCGACAAACTGATAAATTCATTGTTGCCTGGTTTATTAGTTACTTCCAGTGTAACAGAACCCTCGCCGGTAAATTTAACGGCGTTAGATAAAAGATTCTTCAATACCTGTTCCAGACGCAACTTATCCGTTTCAATCGTAGATGGCACTTCCTTACTTATGCGGGTAACAAATTCAATATGCTTTTCTTTTGCCAATGGAGCGAATAATGCTTCCAGGTCGTTTATCATTGCCTGTACAGGAACCTGCTGGTATTCCACTTCCATTTTACCGGCTTCGATCTTTGAAAGATCAAGAATGTCATCTATAAGATGCAGTAACCCTGATCCCGAACTTTGAATGACCTGTGCATACTGCACCTGGTCGTTGTTTAAATTTTCAGGTTTGTTTTCTGCCAGTAATCTTGAAAGTAAAAGGATAGAATTAAGCGGTGTTCGCAGTTCGTGCGACATATTAGCGAGGAACTCCGACTTATACTTTGAACTTATTTCCAGTTCTTCGGCCTTTTTTTGTATCTCCAGATTTCTCTCACTGATCAACTGGTTTTTTTCTTCCAGCAATCTTGACCTTTCTTCCAGTTCCTGGTTGGCCTGCATGAGTTCTTCCTGCTGCACTTTTAATTCTTCTTCGGATGCCTGTAATTTTTGCGCCTGGGCTTCCAATTCAGCATTGATGTTTTCCAGTTCCGATTGTTGAGACTGAAGTTCTTCTGCCTGGGCCTGCGTTTCTTCCAGCAGTTCCTGCATACGCGAACGATTTTTTGCAATGTGAACAGCCACTGCCACCGGATGGCTTAACTGGTTAAGAAAAGAATGGGAATAGGAATGAAAAGGCCTGGCCGAAGCCAATTCAATAATTGCCTCAACTCTTTTGTTTTGCACAAAAGGCAGAATAATAATATGCTTTGGAGGCATGGAACCGGTGGCCGTGCCAATTTTTAAATAATCTTCGGGAACATCATCCATGGCTATGAGTTCCTGTTTTTCTGCAGCCAAACCTAATATTGACTGACCAACCTGTATCTTTTGAGGAACAGCGTCATCATTCATAATGGCAAAGCCGGATGTAAACTCCAGGCTTCCATTATTTTTAGTGTATGCGATACCGGTAGATGCGTCGATATATTCAGCAATGGCATGCAAAGTATCATGAAGAAGATCTTTAACCGATTTTTCCCCTGTTATAGCTTCATTTATTTTTGCAAGGCCTTCGTGAATCCAGATCTTCTCTTCATTTTCCTCATGAAATAATTGTAGTTCCGATTTCATTTTCACTACAGCATTTCCGAGAATATCCTTTTCACTGCGTGGCGAAACTTCAATTTCAAAATTTCCTTTCCCAATTTCCTCGGCGGCTATGGCAAGCTTCCTGTTATTCCTGTCAATTTCCAGGAATGATTCCGCAAGGCTACCAATAACATCATCTGTTTCGGATTTGATAAGCAGACCTGATTCGCCTGCAGAGATCTTTCCGGCAGCCCGGTTCAAAGCATTTAATGAAGAAGATATTGCCATGATAGTAAACACCACAAGGAAGATGACAACTACAATGGTTATAAGTAAAAAAATCAGGGTGCGGTTCCTGAGTTTTTTTTCTTCATCATAAATCTGGTGCAATTGTTTTTGCACTACATCCATTTGCTGGCGCTGCAACTTCATTAATTCGTCCACACCAGAGGCCGAGGTATTCCACCAGTCTTCTGCATCCATATCTCTTAATGCCTCATTGGCAAGAAAATCATCTATATACTTTAAGGTTGCATGCAAAGCGCCTTCGTTAACCTGATTTTTATACGCAAGCCGGGCGGAATCTGAACCCTTCACATTAAATTCCGCTTCGTAGGATCTGAAGATCTGCATCGTCTCCCTTATATCCTCGAAAAGCTGCTGATTCAGTGTTTTTGTATAAAGAATGAAATAAATATTGGCTCTTACCATTCCAAGGTAAGTAACCATTTCTGCCAGTAATTTTTGTCCTGAAATTTCACCCTGCACTTCGCTCAGAAATTTGTTACTGCCTGTTGAAATGGCATTTAAGGTATTCAGCCTCGAGATGGTTGAATTATAATAGTCCATTATATCCTGCGCCGCTATTAGGTCCTGGTCTAATTTGGCCCTTGTATAATCAAGGCTGTCGAGAAAGGTATATTGAAGAATTCTGTCGCCGGTTAGTGAGTTAGCTTTTAAATTTTCAACTGCTTCATCTGTTTTTGGTCGTTGAATATTTATTTCGGTTTGCCAGTCATTGTTAACCGCTTGTCCAAAACTGTACCTCCTTTCTGTTTGCAAGGCCTCTACAACTTTCGAAATGCTTGCAGACTGCTCTGCTCGTTCAAGGTAACCTTCAACAAAATTTATTTTTTCATTTTTATCATTAAAAATTTCGAGTGCAAAATAAATAAGCAATGCCAGCGGAACTACAGCAATCAACATAAGCTTTGCAGGCAAGGGAAGTCGGTTGAATAATCTTTTCATGTATTTATTTATCAGCTGTTAATAGTTCTTCGCCTTGAACAGGTTTGGGTTTTGGCTGTTTCAAGGGTAAAATAATTATAAATGATGCCCCCTTTCCCGGGGTGCTTTTTGCAGTAATCAGTCCATTGTGTTTATCAACGATCTTTTTTGCAATCGCAAGTCCAATGCCGGTGCCTTCAAATTCATCTCTTGAATAAAGCCGCTGGAATAAAATAAAGATCTTTTCAAGGTATTTTTCATCAAATCCAATTCCATTATCCCTGATCTCTATCCTGCAAAAAGGTCCTGTACTGTTACTTTCCGCATTAATATCAAGTGCATTTATTCTGGTAGCAGAAATATGCACTTGCGGTGATATTCCGGGCTGGGAAAACTTCAATGCATTGCTGATAATATTCTGAAACAATTGCCTTATTAAGCCTGGAGCCGCTTCCACTACCGGAATTTTTTCCAGTTCGAATCCAGCCTTTTTTTCCTTCACCACCAGTTCGAGGTCGTTAAGAATCTCCCGGATCACCAGGTTCAGATCTGTAGGTTGAAAAATATCGGGCTCGGAAAGTCTTGCAAAATTCAGAAGATCAGAAATGAGGTTGCTCATTCTTTTAGACGACTGGATGATCTTTTCCAGGTATTTTATGTTTGATTCGCTCCCGGAAATATTTTCTTTCAGCATGTTTCCAAAGAACTGGATCTTACGCAGCGGCTCTTTTAAATCGTGTGAAGCAACCGATGCAAACTGCTGCAGGTCGTGGTTACTGATCTCCAGTTCACGGTTCATTTTCACCAGTTCTTCCGTTCTTTCTTCCACTCTTTTTTCCAGTAATTCATTAATTGTTTTCTGGTGATTGATGTCGGTGAATGTGCCAACCCATTTTGTAATTTTCTCCTGCACAATTACAGGAGTTGCTCTTAAAAGGAAATAACGGTATTCTTCGCTTTCCAGTGACTTGATACGCACTTCAAATTCTACCGGTTCACTTCCTTGTATCTGCTCGAGCCATTTTTGTTCAAGATTTGCATCGGATGGATGTGACTGGGGAAAATGGCTGGCAGACTTTGCAAACTTCAGCCACTGTCTGTTTACTGTATCAATAGTACCATCCGGCCTTGCGGTAAAAGCAATTTGCGGAATGGATTCGAGTGTTGATTCCAGTTCCTTCACCGTTCCTGTGAGGGCCTTCTCTGCAGCCTGAAGTGCCTGTGTATTTTCATAAAGCTTTTGAAAATTACGCACTTTAAGTATGAGGATATCGGGGTCAACAGGTTTGGTAAGATAATCTACTGCACCTGATTCAAATCCTTTTGTTATGAATTTTTTATGGGTGTTTACTGCCGAAAGAAATATGATTGGAATGTCCTTGGTTTTTCTAAAACCTGTAATGGCTTCTGCCACTTCAAAACCATCCATATTAGGCATCTGAACATCCAGGATAATAAGGCTGTAATCCTGCTTTAAGATTTTTTTCAATGCCTCTTCACCCGAAATGGCATCATCTGTTTGAAATCCATGCAGCTCAAGAATACTTTTCAAAGAAAAAATATTCTCTTTTTTATCATCAACAATCAATATCATTTCCTGGTAAGGGGTTATTAGGGAAAGAAACGAATTTATAATAAAAATCGGTAGGGATAGTTATGTAGTCGTATAGGGGAAATTAATGTGATGGTGTAGAAGAATTTATTAGGTAGTTCTTTTAAATTTTGTTTTGAACCACGGAGCCACGAAGGGCAAAGAGTAACACAGAGGTTTTCTCTGTGAAACTTTGTGCCTCCTTGGCTCCGTGGTTCCCTCCCTCAAAAATCTAATTTAATTTACAACCACCCCTTCAAGGTCGTAATCGAAGGCTTTTTCGATCCTCACATTGTAGAAATTACCGGGCTGAATGGTCTTATCCGGCTGGATGATCACCTCGTTATCCACTTCAACACTATCAAATTCGGTACGGCCAATAAACCTGCCCGCTTCCTTTTTATCTACCAGCACCTTGAATGTTTGCCCGATCTTCTCCTGGTTCTTTTCCAGGCTGATATCCTGTTGAACACTCATAATATCCTCCGCCCTTCTTTGTTTTTCATCGGCAGCAACATCATCAACGAGGCCGTGGGCAGAAGTATTTTCTTCGTGGGAATAAGTAAAGATGCCTACACGATCAAATCTTTGCTTTTCCAGGAATGCTTTTAATTCTTCAACATCATCAAGGGTTTCTCCGGGAAAACCTGTAATAAGTGTGGTGCGAATGCAAATGCCGGGAACCTTATCACGGATCTGCATAATCAAACCTTCCATTTCTGCTCTTGTGATCTGACGCTTCATAGCTTTCAGCATATTGTCGGCCGCATGCTGCAGCGGCATATCAATATAATTGCAGATATTATCTCTTTCCTTCATAACATCAAGGATGTCCATGGGAAATTTATGCGGATAGGCATAATGAAGGCGTATCCATTCTATGCCGGGAACATCGCTCAGCCTTTTTAAAAGGTCGGGCAACATTCTTTTTTTATAAAGATCGAGGCCGTAATAAGTAAGTTCCTGTGCTATCAGCATAATTTCTTTTACGCCCCTTAAAGCCAGTTGGGTGGCTTCGTTCACCAGGTCATCCATAGAACGGCTGACATGCTGACCGCGCATCAACGGTATGGCACAAAAGGCGCAGGTTCTGTTGCAGCCTTCAGAAATTTTCATGTAAGCATAATGCTGGGGCGTAGCAAGAAGGCGCTCGCCAATTAATTCAGCTTTATAATCTGCTTCAAATTTTTTTAAGATAAGCGGAAGTTCCATGGTACCGAACCAGGCATCCACTTCCGGGATATTTTGTTCAAGGTCTTCGCGGTAACGCTGGCTCAGGCAGCCGGTAACATAAACCTTATCGAGTTTTCCTCTTTGCTTAAGGTTTACCTGTTCTATTATTGTATTAATGCTTTCTTCCTTGGCTTTATCAATAAAACCGCAGGTATTTACAATCACAATATTATGATCGCGCTTAGCACTTTCGTGAACCACATCAATTTCATTGGCCATCAATTGTCCGCTCAGCACTTCGCTGTCCACCATATTCTTGCTGCATCCGAGCGTGATAATATTGACCTTATCTTTTTTTAGTGTTCTTGCTTTCATTAGCTGTTGAGAAAGCGGCAAAGGTAGCTGTAAAAAGGCTTGTTTAATGTTTAGAATAGCCTAAAAGCATAAGCAGGAAGGATAAGCTTTTCATTCAGATAACTTAAATTTGCTGCCATCCCTTGAAATGCCTTAACTGATTTTCTAACCATTCGAAATTTCCAGATGCTTTTAGCTGTTCTTTCAGGATTTATAACTGCTCTTTTTTTGGTTGTTGCCGGAAAATTCCTGAAAGGCAAACTTTCTTTATTATTTGCAGCCCTTCCACTTACCTTATTTATATATTTTCTGCAATATGTTCCTGCGGTAGCGAAAGGAAACCCTGTTTATCTTGAATATCCCTGGATCCCTTCAATCGGGATTAATTTTGATTTTTACCTTGATGGGCTTTCCATGCTTTTCTGCTTATTGATCACAGGAATTGGAACTCTTGTATTTATTTATGCTTCATCTTATTTAAAAAATCATCATTACCTCGACAGGTTCTTTGGCTTCCTTTGCATGTTCATGGGCTCTATGCTGGGGCTTGTGCTTTCAGATAATTTATTTACCCTGTTCGTTTTTTGGGAACTTACCAGCATCAGTTCATTTTTTTTGATAGGCTTTAATAACGAAGAAGCATCATCCAGAAAAAGTTCGCTGTTAGCCCTGGCTGTTACCGGGGGCGGAGGATTTTTACTACTTGCAGGATTTGTTATCCTTGGAAGTGCAGGAGGAAATTTTTCTATCCAGGAACTGATTGGTGCATCGGGTGAAATAAAGTCACATGCCTTATATGGACTTATTCTCCTGCTTGTTTTTGCAGGAGCTTTCACCAAGTCGGCGCAGTTTCCTTTTCACTTCTGGTTGCCCGGTGCAATGAAGGCACCAACACCCGTTTCGGCCTACCTGCATTCTGCCACTATGGTAAAAGCAGGCATTTATTTACTGGCAAGATTAACTCCTGTGCTGGGAAATCACGAATACTGGAATATGCCACTGATCATAGCAGGCGGCATTACCATGGTTTATACCGCTTTTCATAGTTTGTTCAGAACAGATTTAAAAGCCATTCTTGCTTACTCCACCATTGCTGCGCTGGGCATACTTGTATTTTTAATAGGAATAGGAACACAACAGTCATTAATTGCAGCGGCAGTATTTATAATGGTGCATGCACTGTACAAAGCCAGTTTATTCTTAACAACAGGCGTGATCGATCATGAAACCGGCACCAGGGATGTTACAAAACTAGGAGGACTTCGATCTGTACTTTTGCCCCTGGCTATTGCAGGAATGTTTGCCGCCTTATCAAATGCCGGCATACCGCTTACATTTGGTTTTCTGGGGAAGGACCTGATTTACGAAGCCACACTGCATACAAATTACAGCTGGGTACTTACAGTAGCAGCCATTATTACAAATATTCTTTTACTGTATGCCGGTTTTGTAGCCGGCATAAAACCATTTGCCGGGCAATCGAAAAAAGAATTTGCATCGGTCCATCTTCCTTCCGTTTTAATGTGGGGACCTCCTTTATTATTAGGCATTGGTGGTATATTATTAGGAATTTTACCAGGGCTCATAGACCAGCCTATCATTCAGCCTGCAGTACTTGCCATGAATGGAGGCCCTGTTGATATTTCATTAAAGATCTGGCATGGTTTCAATCTTGTTCTTTTACTAAGCAGCATTACGCTGGCCGCAGGATTCATTTTATATTTTCTTGCGAAACCTTCTTATAAAAAAACAAGGTTCATTGAGAGATTTAATTTCTTCTCCCCTCATACAATTATCCTAAGAATGTCGGATGCGGTTAAAAAGTTTGCCCACTGGTATACAGCTGTGATGCAAAATGGAAGATTGAGGATCTACCTTCTTACGATAATTATTTTTCTTACCGGTTTATTAGCGTATAAATTATTTACCGGTGTGAATATTTATTTCTCAAGCTCAACATTTCAAAACATTACTTTATATGAAGTGGTTGTAGTGGCCATTACACTGGTGGCGGTTGGAATTACGGTGACTGCCGAATCGAGACTTACAGCTGTGGCTGCCATGGGTGTGGTAGGTTATTGCATTTGTTTATTGTTTGTATTTTATAGTGCGCCCGACCTTGCAATGACACAGTTTACAATTGATACCCTGACGGTGGTACTGTTTGTACTGGTACTTTTTAAACTGCCACCTTTTTTAAATTTCACCAATAAAAAAGCGAAGTTTAGAGATAGCGTTGTTTCCATTTTTTTTGGCGGGTTGATCGCACTTATAGCTCTTGAAGTTTTAAATGAACCGGTGCAAAAAGATATCAGCAGTTTCTATGGCGCTAATGCCTACCTTCTTGCCAAAGGCAAAAATATTGTAAATGTTATTATTGTTGACTTTCGTGCCATTGATACAATGGTTGAAATAACCGTTTTAACCATTGCAGCTATTGGTGTTTACAGTCTGTTGAAATTAAGGATCAATAAAAAAGGAGAAAACCAGTTATGAAGACGATCATACTTAAAATATCAAGTGATTACCTCCTGCCACTGCTGCTGTTGTTTTCGGTGTTTTTGCTTATGCGGGGTCACTATGAACCGGGTGGAGGTTTTGTGGGAGGATTGATAGCATCAATTGCTTTTGTACTTCATGCTTTTGCCAATGGATTAAAAACCACGTTGAAATTTATTAAATTTCATCCGGCAATTGCCATACCTATCGGGCTTTCATTATCCTTAGGTTCAGGAATGATTTCGTTGTTGATGGGATATCCTTTCATGACTACAATTTTTCTTACGCCATCCCTTCCTGTAATTGGAACAATAAGTACAGCTTTATTTTTTGATATAGGAGTATATCTTGTTGTGGTAGGTGTTGTGCTTACAATTTTATTCACTATCTCTGAAACTGTTGACCACTGATGGAATTAATACTTGCTTTACTGATCGGGGTATTTTATGGAGCAGGAATTTTTCTTATGCTCAGGAGAAGCATGGTTAAACTGCTTATAGGACTGGTGCTTTTAGGAAATGGTGCTAACATGTTGATCTTTTTATTGGGAGGAATAACTAAAGGAAAACCACCTGTAATTCCTCCTGATTCTAATATAATTGCGGAGCTCTATGCTGACCCGGTTCCGCAGGCTTTAATTCTTACCGCTATTGTAATCAGTTTTGCGCTCCAATCCTTTGCCATCACTTTATTGAAAAGAGTATATGTGATATCCGGAACGGATGATCTCGACAAATTAAATATAACGGAGGACGATGACCTATGATCAGTAATACCATTTTATTCCCGGTTCTGGTTCATATGCTCATTGCCATATTACTGATCTTTTTCTGGCGAAAAGTAAAAACCCAAAAGATCATTAGTGTAATCGGGAACCTTTTCGCATTGTTACTGAGTATTGAAGTGTTTTATCTAACATGGAATTCCGGTATTCAAACAACACAAGCTGGTGACTGGAAGGCACCTTTCGGGATCACTTTTGTAGCTGATGTTTTCAGCAGTACCATGGTATTACTTACCGGCATTGCAGGAGTAGCTGTGGGCCTGTTTTCAACTATCAGCATAAGGAGAGAAAGAATGAAGTATGGATTCTATCCTATTTTTCACCTGCTGTTAATGGGCTTGAACGGAGCTTTTCTTACCGGAGATATTTTTAATCTTTTTGTTTGGTTCGAGATCATCATCATTTCTTCGTTTGTATTACTTACGCTTGGCGGAAGAAAACTTCAAATGGGCGCAGGTATCAAATATGTAACTATTAACCTGCTGGCTTCATCGATTTTTCTCACTGCCATTGCTATTTTATACGGCCTTACAGGTAGCCTGAACATGGCTGATCTGTCGTTGAAGGTTGCCGCCCTGGAAAACCGGGGCCTGGTAAATGTAACCGCCATGTTATTCTTTACCAGTTTTGGAATCAAGGCTGCCGTGTTCCCCCTATACTTCTGGCTTCCCGCTTCCTATCATACACCACCTTCTGCAATTGCAGCTATTTTTGGCGGACTGCTTACTAAAGTGGGTGTGTATGCTTTGATAAGAACCTTTACCCTGATTTTTGTTCCAGATAGCTTTACTTCTAATGTGCTGGTCATTGCTTCTGCTGCTACCTTAATAACGGGCGCTTTGGGTGCTCTTGTTAAAAAAGACATGCGAAAAATGTTTTCTTACCTGATAGTTTGCCATATCGGATTTTTAATAGCAGGACTAGGATTATTTACAGAATTGGCAGTTCTGGGTGCTGTTTTTTACCTGATCCAGGATATAATGGTTAAAACAAATCTATTCCTTATCAGTGGCCTCATTACCAAGATCAGGGGCTCGGTGCATTATTCTGAAAATGGTGGCTTGTATAAAGACTACCCTAAGATATCGCTGCTGGTTGCCATAGTGATTTTTTCAGTTGCAGGCATACCTCCCTTATCGGGTTTCTGGCCTAAGATCTATTTATTCCAGGCCGGCATGGCCAGTGGTTATTATATGCTGGTTGTAGCTATGATTATTGCAAGTTTTCTTACTTTATACGTGCTTGCAAAGTTCTGGATGGAAGTTTTCTGGAAACCAAAACCGGAAGTCGAAGGCATAGAAAAGGACCAGTTTCGACTTATGAAAAAATGGGACCGGGTTTGGATGATGTTACCTATTATAGGACTGGCAGCAGTTTCACTTTTTATTGGGCTGGGAGCTGAAACTATAATGAAAGTTTCCCAAAAGATCGCGGCCGACCTGATGGATACAGGACCTTATATTAAAACAGTACTTGGTTTATAAACTCTATTTATGGTAAAAAGATTATTAATGAATTTGCTTCTTACCCTGATCTGGATGGCGCTCACGGGTAAGTTCATTTTGGTGAATTTCATTTTTGGTTACATACTGAGCTTTTTTATACTCTGGATGATGGCCAGAACCCCTGGAGAAAAAAGATATTTTTACCGCCTGCCCAGGATCATTTCTTTTATTTTATATTTTTTAAAAGAACTTGTAAATTCCAACATCCAGGTTGCATATAATGTAATCCGACCAAAATTTATGAAACCCGGAATTGTAAAAGTACCCATAGATGCCAAAACTGATCTTGAAATTACCCTTCTCTCAAGTATAATAACACTTACCCCGGGAAGTTTGGTTGTGGATGTTTCGGATGATAAAAAAGTCCTTTACATACACGCCATGTATGTGAAAGACAGGGAAAGTTTTATTCATGGCATTAAAACCGGTTTTGAAAAAAGACTTCTGGAGATTTTACGATGAGTTTATATAACTTTCTTTTTTATATAATTATCCCCATTTTAAGCCTGTCTATTGTATTGGTATTTATTAGGTTTATTAAAGGTCCAAGCATTGTTGACAGGGTTATAGCCCTTGATCTTATTATTACTATAGGCATTGGTATCATTGCAGCCTACAGCATTATTTCCAAACAGCCTACCTTCCTCGATATTGCCATGATACTGGCACTAATTGCGTTTTTATCAACCGTGGCATTTGCCTATTACCTTGAAAAAAGAGAAAAAAATGGGTGATACCTTTTTAATGATATTATGCGGTTTGGGTGCTTTGTTTATTTTACTGGCTGCAGTGGGAATAGTGCGGATGCCTGATTTTTACCTGCGCATATCTGTAACTACCAAGGCCGCAACCCTGGGAATTGGAATGATCCTGATTGCTGCGGCAATTTTTTTTGGAGAGATAGGTGTTAGCTCAAGAGTTATAGCCATCATATTTTTCCTTTTTATTACAGCCCCTGTGGGTGCCCACATGATAGGCAGAACGGCTTATTTTATAGGAACCCGTCTCTGGAAGAATAATGTATTGGATGAATTGAAAGGTCAATATGATAAGGATAGTCACCTGTTGAAAAGTGGCGATGAATCAACAGTTGAGGATATTCCGGCCAAGGATGAATGATCTTAGTCTTCCTTTAAGCTGAAAAGGCTGTCCACAAATTCATGTTTATCAAAAACCAGCAGGTCTTCCATTTTTTCACCCACACCAATAAATTTTACAGGGATCTTAAACTGGTTGGCAATTGCCAGCACAACACCCCCTTTAGCTGTACCATCCAGTTTAGTGATGGCCAGTGCCGTTACATCTGTAGCTGCCGTAAACTGCCTGGCCTGCTCCAGAGCGTTCTGGCCGGTAGATCCATCTAAAACCAATAGAACCTCGTGAGGCGCATCGGGAATAAATTTCTGAACACTTCTTTTGATCTTGCTCAGTTCATCCATCAGGTGGGCTTTGTTGTGAAGGCGGCCCGCGGTATCAATCAATACCACTTCGGTTCCGCGGGACACAGCACTTTGAACCGTATCAAAAGCAACAGCTGCCGGATCGGAACCCATGGACTGTTTCACAATGGGAACTCCCGTACGCTCCGACCAGATAGTGAGCTGGTCAACAG
>JAEZCV010000171.1 GCA_023429985.1 Bacteroidota bacterium
GTTCTAATGAGAACTATGCAGGAATATTCCGGTTTATCCGCCGGAAAATATCCCGCAAACGAAGCCTGGTAAATACCATGAGAATATTTAATGCTGCCACCTGCAACGTGTGCGGTTCCGGTTTTTCCTGCTACCGGGAAAGGTGTTTCCGCAAAAACTTCTTTTGCTGTACCCTCGGTTGTTACTGCTTCTAGCGATCTCCTTGCTGCTTCGATTACCGATGATTTTACAAGTTCATCGTCCAGGATCACCGGATTCACTTCCTTTATTGTAACTCCATTGCTCCTGATACTGCTGACCAGGTAAGGCTTCATCATTTTTCCTTCATTGGCAATTGCATTATAAAGCATAAGCGTATGTAAAGGACTTACCTGAATGGCATATCCAAAACTTGCTGTTACCATGGCATGCATGCCTTCTTTATTCCTTTTAAGTTTTGGAAGAATTGGTGCAGGTTCACCTAATAAATCAATTCCGGTTCTTTGATGCAAATGAAATTTTTCAAGGTATGCTTTGTATTTATCGGGCTGGGAAGCAAAAGCTTTGTATGCAATTTTTCCCATTCCTATGTTGGAGCTGTGTGCAAAAACCTCTTTAAGTGTCATGAATGGTTTTGGCGCGCGCTCTGCATCGGTAATATTTCGCACACCAACAAATGCCGTTCCGGTGGTGCCTATCTCTATCATGTCATCAATCTTCGAACTTCCATTATCAAGTACTGCGAGTAATGTGGCCAGTTTAATGGTTGACCCGGGCTCGGAAGTTTGCAAAGCATAATTATAGTTTTCACTGTAATTACCTTTACTATCGCGACCAAGATTGGCAATGGCTTTAATTTTCCCTGTTTTTGTTTCCATAACAATGCAGGTTCCAAACTGCGACTCGCTTTCCACCATCATTTTCAACAAAGCATTTTGAACAATATCCTGGATCTGTACATCTATGGTGGTAATGATATCTTTACCATTTTCAGGATCAATCTCGTAGCCTTCAACAGGTACTGCTGCTCCACCTGCAATAAAACGAACCAGCCTTTTTCCAGTATTGCCTTTCAGCAGGGAATCGAATGTTCTTTCCAATCCAACATTCTGTGCATTGCTTCTCGAAAGGCCAATAGTTCTTTTTGCAAGCTGTCCGAAGGGATTTAATCTTTTGCTTTTCACTTCGGCAATTACACCACTGCGGTTACGCCCGAGTTTTACCAGTGGAAATGAACGGAAAACTTTGTACTGTTCGAAAGAGAGACCTTTCTTCAACAAATAATAACGGTTCTTCTCATTGTAACCACGCTGTAATTCTTTTTTGTATTGGGTAGTTGACTTATCCTTAAAAAACCCGGAAAGCGACATGGCAAATGAATCAATGTTCTCGCGAAAACGCTTTCCATCTTTATCACGCAGACCTTCTGCTCCAAAATCCATGTACAGGTCGAAGTAAGGAACAGAAGTACTCAGCATCTGGCCGTCCTCACTGTATATGGTTCCTCTTTCAGCATCCAGTTCAACAAAACGCTGGTGCATGCTGTCCGACATATTCCGCCAGTGATCGCCTTCAATATTCTGAATATAGAATGCACGACCTAACACAACAAAGCTCAGCACCACTACACCCAGGAAACTGAGATAAACCCTCCATAATATGTCGCGCTTAATTTCCAAATTT
The DNA here is from genome assembly GCA_023429985.1 of Bacteroidota bacterium. Classification (GTDB taxonomy): domain Bacteria; phylum Bacteroidota; class Bacteroidia; order Chitinophagales; family Chitinophagaceae; genus Flavisolibacter. Next base: position 1,663 of record JAEZCV010000171.1, read on the forward strand.
TTTTTATTCTTTTTCAATAAGTACAACCGGTTCTTCCACCAGCTCTTTCAACCCCAGAGGTTTTACGGCCTCAATTAATTCACTTTGCTTACTGCGAAAGAGTACATCACCTTTAACAGATTTGTATTCGTATTGCAATTCTTTTAATTCACGGCTTGTCCTGTTTATATCCCTTATCGTTTTGTCGGCATAATGGCCATTGTATATGTACACTACTGCCAGCATGGCGAGAAATACAAAAAAAGGGACCTGCCTTACGATTGCCTGGTAATTCAACCATCTTTTCCAGTGTAACCTCATTTCTTTATCTCTTTTTTCAACAGCCATAACCTGATTTTTGAATTTCTATAGGATTGGATCGGTTATATTTTTTCAGCCACACGAAGCTTGGCACTTCGTGATCTTGGATTTCTTTTTATTTCTTCAGTTGTTGCTGTTATAGGTTTTTTATTCACCATTTTCAACAGCATGATCTTTTTTGTCATTTCAAAAGGATTTTCCTGCTCTGTTTCAAAACTGTTTTCTTTAAAAAACAACTTAACAATCCTGTCCTCAATTGAATGAAAACTGATCACGGCAACTCTTCCATTTTTTTTGAGTACCGAAGGAACCTGAATCAACATTTCCTTAAGAGCACCCATTTCATCATTTACTTCAATTCTTAAGGCCTGGAAAACCTGAGCGAAATATTTATTAGGATTTCCTTTAACTACACCACTAAGTGCCGATTTAAAAGCATTGATAGATCGGAGTGAAGCGGAACCTCTCACCTCAACAATTGTTTTTGCCAGCGTTTTAGAATTCGTCACTTCACCATATTGTTCAAAGAGCTTGTGTAAATGCGATTCTGAATAAGTATTTACAATATCAAAAGCCGTTTTTGTTTCGCGCTGGTCCATGCGCATATCCATGGGTGCATCAAACCTTGTTGAAAATCCACGTTCGGCTTCATCGAACTGGTGGCTGCTTACACCCAGGTCGGCAAGGATTCCATCCACTTCATTAATGCCATTCAACCTTAGAAAGCGCTGGAGGTAACGGAAATTCTGCGGAATAAAAAGCACCCTTTCATCATCCGGCAGGTTTGCTTTTGCGTCTGCATCCTGGTCGAAAGCGATTAGTCTTCCATCATCATTCAACATCCCGAGTATGGCTTTCGAATGACCGCCACCACCAAATGTGCAATCCACATAAGTTCCTGAAGGATGAATGTTCAAATACTGTTTAACCTCTTCCAGCAAAACAGGTATGTGATAGTTTTCCTTCATCCAGCTCCTGCTTTAATTCCCTATTCCCGGGTTTAAATTCCGGCTACCCATCACCTGTTGGGCAAGGGCGCTGAAATCGTTGGGCGAATAGGATTCAAAGAACTTTTTATAATTATCAGTCGACCATATCTCTATTTTATCCATGGCCGAAACCAGCACAATATCTTTTCCCAGGTTGGCATATTCCTTCAGGTTGGGAGGCATCAGCAATCTTCCGGCAGAATCCAGATCAACTTCCGTGGCTCCGTTCAAAAAATATCTTCTGAAACTTCTTACGGCGGGATCAAAATCATTGAGCGTACTCATCCTTTCAAACAGGGGATCCCATGCCTGGCGCGGATAGAGGCTCAGGCATTTTTCGAAACCCCTGTTGATAACAAAACGCGTATTTTCGCCTTCAGGCAGCTGCTTTTTCAGGCCAGCCGGAAGGAGAAAACGTCCTTTTGCGTCAAGAGTTACTTCAAATTCGCCTAGAAAGCCTGTCATTTTCAATGATTTGGAAGAAAAATGGCTTGATTTAACACAAAATAACACTTTTTCCCACTTTCCAATACAATTTTGGAGGTTGTTAATTTTTCCACAGCGAAAAATGGAGTGAAATACAATACAGGCAAGGATTTTAACGAATCAATTTTTTTTCTAACGTTTTTAATGTGGATACCTGTTGATAACCTATGAAAATCGTGGATAACCTATGGAAAATTGTTAATTGCAGTTTGAATTAATGCTAGAAAATTTCAATAATATCAGAATAAGCGAGTATTCCTATTCCTTACCAGAAGAAAGAATTGCAAAGTTTCCGCTCGAAAAACGCGATGATTCCAAATTGCTGGTGTATGAAAATGGAGAAATTTCCCAAACTAAATTTTTCCGGCTCCCCGAACGGATACCTGCACAAACCCTGGTGGTGATGAATGATACGCGCGTGATTGAGGCCCGGGTTTTATTTAAAAAGGAAACGGGCGCCACCATTGAAATATTTTGTCTTGAACCTTTTGAACAAAATATTGAGACCGCCATTTTGTTAAAAGAAAAAGCTGTTTGGAAATGCCTTATTGGAGGTGCTTCCAAATGGAAACCAGGACAGGTATTAAAAAAACATCTGAATTCAGTGGATTATATTGAAGCGCGTTACATTGAAAAAAAAGAAGACTATTTTTTAATAGAATTTTCCTGGCAACCATCTGGCCGAAGTTTTATCGATGTTATTCACCATGCAGGTGCCATTCCATTGCCTCCTTATATCAAAAGAGAAATTGTAGAAGAAGACGCTTTACGTTACCAGACCATTTTTAGTATTGCGGATGGTTCGGTAGCCGCACCTACGGCTTCTTTACATTATACCAGGGAAGTTTTTGAAAAGTTCAAAAAGAAAAACATTGAACAGGCTTTCCTCACGTTGCATGTTGGTGCAGGAACTTTTAAACCTGTAAAATCTGAATTCATCAGCGAACACCAAATGCATGCTGAACCGTTTACCGTGAGCAGGCAAACGGTAAAAAAATTAATCAGCAATCAAACGATCATTGCATCCGGAACAACATCGCTGCGTTCCCTTGAAAGCCTGTACTGGACTGGCGTTAAAATAAAATGCCAGACAGGGTCATTGAATACTATTGATCAATGGGAAGCTTATTCGCTGGCAGCTTCATTTGATATTTCAAAAGAAGAAAGCTTAGGTTCCATCCTAAACTGGATGGATGAAAATAACCAGGATCATGTTCATTGCCGAACAAGCATGATGATTGTTCCGGGTTACCGGTTTAAAATAACGCAGGGACTCATCACCAATTTTCATCAACCCAATTCAACGCTTCTATTACTTGTTGCTGCATTTATTGGGAGCGACTGGAAAAAAGTTTATGATTATGCTTTAAAAAATGATTTCCGCTTTTTAAGTTATGGAGATGGAAGTTTATTATGGAGAAATGAAGGCAGCTGAATTATTAGGGCTTTTGCTTCAATGGTATTTCAATTGTAAAACAACTTCCCTTACCTAAAGTACTATCTGCCCTGATACTGCCCTCATGGGCTTCCACAACAGTTTTTACATAGCTCAGTCCCAATCCAAAGCCTTTTACATTGTGAATATTGCCCGTATGCGCTCGGTAAAATTTCTCAAATATTCTTTTTACTGTTTCCTTTGTCATTCCAATGCCGTTGTCTTCAATTTTTAAAATAAACTGTTTTGCATTGGAGCTTGTGCTTACGCGAACCCGTGGAGGAACATTTTCTTTTGAATATTTCACTGCATTATCCATCAGGTTATTTACAAGGTTGGAGATATGCACCTCATCGCCTTCTATTTCATCAACTGTTGCATTCAGATCTGTTTCAAGCAAACCATTCTTTTCGTGAAGCCTGAGCATAAAATTATCAGCCACATCGCGAATAATGCTGTGTACGTGAAGCGTTTTTAAATTTAACTGAACTTCCTGCCTGTCCATCAATGCAGATTTAAGAATCGTCTCCACCTGTCGGTTCATACGCTGATTTTCTTCCTTGATGATCTCACTGAAATAAGAAAGCTTGGAAATATCACGCTGCACTTTTTCATTTCGCAATGCATCAACTGCAAGGGAAATGGTAGCAATAGGTGTTTTAAATTCATGCGTCATGTTATTAATGAAATCATTCCTGATCTCACTCAGCTTTTTTTGCCTTAACATGGTATGAATGGTAAGATAAAACGCCGCGCAAATGATGATGGTGAAAATTATGGCAAAGAATATGGGCTGTCTTAAACTTTTATAAACGATATCGGTAACATTCGGCACAACAATTACCAGCCACTCATTAGCTCCAAGGTTTTCTGCAGCCGAACCACTGGGTGGAACAATAGCAGCAAGTTTTGGAAAATAATTCACGGTATCGTCGTACCATGCCTGGAAATTATTCGACTGCCTTTCTGTTTGACCTATTGCATCATTCTTTAATGTAACAAGAGCAAATTCAAATGGAATATTTTCTATGGTTTGTGCAACAAAGGCTGCCCGGATTTTTTCATATAGTTCCTGGGTAGAAAAACGCTGGCTGATATTGAATGTTCTTCTTGATTCTAGTGAAAAACTGTTTATATCCGGAAATGGTTTCGACGCATTAGAAGGCGAGGCGCTTTTATACTGGCCAAGGTCAGAGGCAACCTGGCCTGCTATATCAATTATTTTTTGTTCCACCTGGTCCTTTCTCAACAATACCATGTTATTTAACCAGGATATCTGGATATAAATAATACCAAGAAGTGACAAGGTTATGAGCACAAGAATTATGGGGAAAATGCGTTTCACTTCTGTAAGATGGGAAAATTTATGTGATAACAAAAATATTGAAGCATATGTCAATTACGATGGCATAAGTTTGTTATGTATTATTTTTAACAGATATTGACTAATATGGTAAAACCAGGAGCAGGTGTATTATTGATCGCTGACCCTTTTTTAAAAGATCCAAATTTCATGAGAACGGTGGTTTTTCTTACCGAACATCGTGAAGACGGAACCATAGGATTTGTTTTGAACAGGCAATTTCAAAACACGCTGGATGAACTTTTACCCGAAGTTGAAGGGCACCAGCTTCCTGTATATTATGGCGGTCCCGTACAACCTAACACCATACATTTTTTACATTCTTATCCCGAGGAGATCACCGGTGGCATTGAGATCATGAATGGAATTTATTGGGGAGGAGATTTTGACGCGGTTGTAAATCTTATCAATAACGGTTTGGCCGATCCGGAAAGGATCCGGTTTTACATTGGCTATTCCGGATGGAGCGCAGGACAATTAGATACCGAGATGTCGGAAAAAACCTGGCTTACCGTTGAGGGTATTCCTAAAATCATCTTTCACCAGAATGCCGAGGAAATCTGGAAAGATTCATTAAAACATCTAGGAGGCGAATTTGAAATGATGATCAATTTCCCGATTGATCCGCAATTGAATTGATTTTCTATTCAACACCACATTTATTGGACAATGCATGCTTTAGCCTTACAATAAGCGACCGGGATATTTATGAAATGTAAGGTGGTTATAGATCTAACATAAGGAAACGCATAAGTAAGAAAATCGCATTTTTTTTAATTGCTTAAAAAAAACCAATAAAAAAAAGCCCCACAAATGCGGGGCTTTTATAATTCTATAAATTTTTATTCTACTATTGATGCGCCTTCTACCAGCACCGTCACCTTATTATTCAACACTTCAACAAAACCTCCCTGTATATCGTACATAGCGGTGTGATTTTGCTTATCTCTCAACACCTTTACCCTTCCGGCTTTTAATGCACTCACCAAAGGTGCGTGTTTATCAAGCACTTCAAATGAACCGCTGATGCCCGGCATTTGCACACCAAACACTTCGCCACTGAATAATTTTTTTTCCGGTGTAAGAATTTCTAAGTTCATAGTTCTATATGATGATGAGCTGTAATCTGTTTAATTAACCCTGCGCCTGTGCCAGTAATTTCTTACCTTTTTCAATGGCATCATCAATGGTTCCTACAAGGTTGAAGGCAGCTTCGGGATAATCATCCACTTCGCCATCCATGATCATGTTAAATCCACGGATCGTTTCTTCAATTGGTACTAGTACACCTTTCAAACCGGTAAAGGCTTCGGCCACATGGAAAGGCTGAGAAAGGAAACGCTGAACTTTACGCGCTCTTGAAACTGTTAATTTATCTTCATCACTCAATTCATCCAGACCAAGAATAGCAATGATATCCTGTAATTCTTTATAGCGCTGGAGAATCAGTTTTACCCTGTTTGCAGTATTATAATGCGCTTCGCCAACTACAGAAGGCATCAGGATCCTTGAAGTGGAATCAAGCGGGTCAACCGCAGGATAGATTCCAAGGTCAGCGATCTTACGCGACAATACCGTTGTTGCATCCAGGTGGGCAAAAGTAGTTGCAGGCGCCGGATCGGTAAGGTCATCCGCAGGAACGTAAACTGCCTGCACCGATGTAATGGATCCGTTTTTAGTTGATGTGATCCTTTCCTGCATCAGTCCCATTTCAGTTGCAAGTGTAGGCTGATAACCCACGGCAGAAGGCATACGACCTAAAAGCGCCGATACCTCTGAACCTGCCTGTGTAAAACGGAAGATATTATCTACAAAGAAAAGAATGTCGCGGCCTTTACCTGTGCCATCACCATCGCGATAGTATTCTGCAATGGTAAGTCCCGAAAGAGCAACACGGGCACGGGCACCGGGAGGTTCATTCATTTGTCCGAATACAAAAGTTGCTTTTGAGTCGGCAAGATCGGTCATATTCACTTTGCTCAGATCCCATCCACCTTCTTCCATACTGTGCTTGAAGGCATCACCATATTTCATAATGCCTGCTTCAATCATCTCGCGCATCAGGTCATTTCCTTCACGGGTTCTTTCACCCACACCTGCGAATACCGAAACACCGGCATATGCTTTTGCAATATTGTTGATCAATTCCTGGATCAATACGGTTTTACCCACACCAGCTCCTCCAAACAAACCAATCTTACCACCCTTGGAATAAGGCTCAATAAGATCAATTACTTTAATCCCGGTAAACAGAACTTCTGTTGCTGTTGAAAGATTCTCAAAAGCAGGTGGCTTGGCGTGAATAGCACGACCATTCACCTTTGGAACGGGAGGAAGTCCGTCAATAGGGTCCCCGGTTACATTGAACAGGCGTCCACGAATTTCCTCGCTGGCGGGCATCATAATAGGTGCGCCGGTATCTACCACCTCAATACCCCTGGTTAAACCTTCGGTACCGTCCATGGCAATGGTTCTAACACTGTCCTCGCCCAGGTGATTCTGCACCTCGAGTACCAGCTTTTCGCCATTTTCTCTTTTTATTTCTAATGCATTATAAATTTCGGGGAGGCTGCCTTGAAATTGAACATCCACAACGGCGCCAATGATTTGCTTAACCTTACCAACTTTTGCCATATATAGCTTTTAAAGAAGATTTTTTAAGGGAAAACCGCTTAAAATAAGCAGGCATTCCTTTTTCAGGGTGCAAAGGTAAGGGTGCAGCCGTATTTGGAAAAATGAAAAAGAAAAATTGTGGATTAAACAGTCCCGATTCTAGCCAATTTGCGATTTTAAGGCTGATTCTATGGCAGAACAGGGTATCATCATAGGTTTTTCATCTATATCAATTTCAAGTTTTTGCCCGTTTACCCTATAACTCCCGCTAATGGTGCCAAACATAGAGAGGGAAAAGCTGCCGCTGCCCATATCACCCGAAAAATTGCCGCCCTGCTTTTCTACAGCAGTTTTGGCTTTTTGAAAAATGGTTTCTGCCGAACCTGAAAAATCAATTGAAAAATTGCATTTAGACATGTTGTTGTTTTATATAAAGTAACTAAACAGATGCAATAAAACCTATGATCTAATACTGAGGATAAAAATATGAAACAATAATTTCAACTTCCTCCCGGAAATAATTAGCATCATCTTCCCCAACGATTCCCCATTTTATGCTAAAAAATTTTAAAAGCTGTTGCCAAAGCAGCTCATCTATAAGAGGCACAGGGTTTGTACAAACAAGCTTATGAGAAATTACTTATTATATATATTATTATGCTCGTTTGCTTTCACTTCCTGCCAGTCAATTGGAGGCGATAGTGAATCGTCGAAACCCGAGATAGAAAAGAAGATCAGTAAAAGAGATTACAGTATTAATGAATCAAATTCCTATTCCGATCTATTTCTTGACAGCCTGGATATGGAAAAATTCATAGCAGAAAACCAGCTTTCCGATTCGGTAATCAGGCGCATGCGTAGCTTTTATAATACGCGCAATTTCCAGTTTGCCTGGTTCAGCAGCGATGGACTCACCGAGCAGGCGCTTGGGTTCTGGAACCTTCACGACTATGTTACCCATCATAATAACGACAGCCTTTTAAATGATAAGGACCTGCGTAAAAAAATGGAAAGTCTTGTTTACCAGGAAAACTTAAAAGTAGATAAAGCAAATAAGTCAACTATCAACACCGAATTAAAACTTACGCAGCACTTCATTATGTATATCCTTAATAACTACGAAAAAGGATATGTGAAGCGTAAAGAAATGGAAAGGTTTATTCCCTTTAAAAAACAGAATATTCTCACTCTTTCTGATTCTTTGCTTAACAAAAAACATAACGACGATAAATATTTCGAAGATGTTCATGTACCCTATGCCAATTTAAAAAAAGAATTAGGACGTTATTACGATATTGCCAAAAAAGGTGGATGGCCTCAGATCACAACCTCAAAAAAATCGTTTAAAAAAGGCGACAAGGATCCTGTTATCATCAATATCAAAAAACATTTATCGCTTACTGGCGACCTTCCGGTTGCAGATACCACAGCTATTTTCAATGATACCCTGGAATTGGCAGTTAAAAATTACCAGGAAAGGTTTGGATTTACACCCGATGGTGTAATTGGCGCACAGGTTATTAAAGAAATGAATGTTCCGGTAATAACCAGGCTGGAACAGATTATGATGAACCTGGAGAGAATGAGATGGATGCCTACGCATGAAGCTACAGGAAGACTTATACTGGTTAATATTCCTGAATTTAAGCTGCATGTGTATGAAGGCAAACAAAAAGCCTTTGATATGGTGGTTGTGGTTGGCAAGGTTGGCCATAATACCATGATGTTCAATGGAGATCTTAACCAGGTGGTGTTTAGTCCTTACTGGAATGTGCCACCAAGTATTGTAAAAAGCGAGATCCTTCCAGCAATGGCCAGCAATCCTAATTACCTGGCATCACAGAATATGGAACAAACCGGTACAGAAGGTGGCGTTCCCGTGATCAGGCAAAAACCCGGGGGAAAGAATGCATTAGGTAAGGTGAAGTTTTTATTCCCTAACAGTTTTAATATTTATTTCCACGATACACCTTCAAAAAGTTTGTTTGAAAGAGATAAAAGAGCTTTCAGCCACGGTTGTATAAGGCTGCAGGAACCTGAAAAAATGGCTAATTATTTATTAAAGAATAACTCTGACTGGGATCCGCAAAAGATCAATGCCGCCATGAACAGCGGTACGGAGAAATATGTCAAACTTAAGGAAGATGTTCCTGTTGTAATTACCTATTATACGGCATGGGTTGACGATAATGGAAAATTAAATTTCAGGGAAGATATTTACAAACATGACAAAAAGCTCATAGATAAAATGTTTGTCAGATCTATTTAGATTTCAACTTAATTTGCATCGCCGGCATGCAGTTAATTGAAGTAAATAATAAGCAAACAGAAAAAGATTTTATACAGGTAAACATAATTGTTAACCGGGGCAACCCCAATTATATTCGCCCTCTTGATAAAGACATCAATGATGTTTTTGATGAGAAAAAGAATAAAGCTTTCCGTACAGGCACCATCAAAAGATGGATATTGAAAGATAAAGAGGGCAACCTGTCAGGGCGTATTGCTGCATTTACCAATAAGAAATACCGAAATAAGGGCGATGATGTAAAAGTTGGCGGAATGGGTTTTTTTGATTGCATTAACGATCAAAATGCTGCCGACATGCTTTTGGATGTTGCCAGACACTGGCTTTTGCAACAAGGAATGGAAGCCATGGACGGTCCAATTAATTTTGGTGAACGCGACCGCTGGTGGGGACTTGTGGTAGAGGGTTTCCAGGAACCTTTGTATTGCATGAATTACAATCCTCCTTATTACAAAGAATTGCTTGAAAATTATGGTTTCCGGCCCTTTTTTCACCAGATATGCCTGGGTATGGATCCCAAAAAGCCATTGAGTTCTAAAATTTCGGAAAGACATGCATTGTTTGCACAAGACCCCTCGTTTAGCGTAACAACAATAAGGAAGGACCAGCTTGAGAAATTTGCAGTTGATTTTGCAACGGTATACAATGCAGCATGGGCAGGTCACGGTGGATTAAAAGAACTGAAAAAAGACCAGGTGGTTCTGATGTTCAAAAAAATGAAACCCGTGATGGACGAACGCCTTCTTTGGTTTGCCTATCAAAACGAAAAGCCTATTGCCATTTTCATCAATATTCCCGATCTGAACCAGTGGTTCAAACATCTTAACGGGAAATTCGACCTGTTTCATAAGCTCAAATTTTTATGGGTGAAGAAAACAAAACCATGCAAAAAATTTACAGGACTTGTTTTTGGAGTTGTTCCCGAATTCCAGGGCAAAGGCCTGGATGCCTACATAATTGGAGAAGCAGATAAATCGGTAAAAAGCGCAAGTTTTGAATATACCGAATATGAAATGCAATGGATCGGCGATTTTAATCCTAAAATGATCAATGTGGGTATGGGCCTGGGAGATGTATATCAAAGCAGGAAGCTGACTACCTATCGCTATTTGTTTGACAGAACAAAAGAATTTAAAAGACATCCCATTTTATAATTTCCTTCAATTTCCTTTTCCCTCGCAGGTGATTCCGTGGATAAATGGTGAGCTAAGCTGCCGCATAAATCAACCAAACAACGGTACATTTGTTCCAAGCTAATATGGAAAAATTTATTGTTTCAGCAAGAAAATACCGTCCACAAACTTTCGATACAGTTGTAGGACAGGATCACATTACCACCACCTTAAAAAATGCAATTAAGTCGGGGCATCTCGCACATGCTTTTCTTTTTTGTGGACCAAGAGGCGTGGGCAAAACAACCTGCGCGCGCATTCTTGCCAAAACAATAAATTGTGAGAATATAAATGCTGATGGTGAAGCCTGTAATGAATGCCATTCATGCCGTTCATTTAATGAAGGCACTTCAATGAACATTCATGAACTGGATGCTGCCAGTAATAATTCGGTAGACGATATCCGTAGCCTGGTAGAACAGGTACGTTTTTCACCACAGGCAGGCAAATACAAAGTTTATATAATAGACGAGGTTCACATGCTGTCGGCAGCAGCATTCAATGCTTTTTTAAAAACGCTGGAAGAACCGCCACCCTATGCCATCTTTATACTGGCTACTACTGAAAAACATAAAATACTGCCCACCATTTTAAGTCGCTGCCAGATCTTCGATTTTAAAAGAATCACCCTGCAGGATACAGTTCACCATATGCAGGGCATAGCCCGAAAGGAAAATATAGAAGCAGAAGAAACCGCCCTGCAATTGATTGCACAAAAAAGTGAGGGTTGCATGAGAGATGCATTAAGCATTCTCGATAAAATTGTAAGTTTTACCAATGGCGAGGTTAATTATGCCAACACCATTGAACATCTTAACATCCTCGATGCCGATTATTATTTTAAACTGATAGACTGCATGCTTTCGCAGGACCTCGCTGGCACCATGCTTCTATACAATGATATTGATCGCAAAGGTTTTGAGGGCGATATGGTTTTAAATGGCTTTTCCGAATTTTTAAGGAACCTGCTTGTTTGCAAGGACGAAAGGGTGGCAGGTTTACTTGAAGTAGTTGAAAGCTTCAAAAAAAGATTTGTAGAAACTGCCACAAAAACAGATGCAGGTTACCTGGTAAGTGCATTAAATATTTTAAACGAATCGGAGATCAATTATAAATCCGCCCGCAATAAAAAATTACATGTAGAACTAACGCTTATTAAACTCTGCTACCTTAAGCAGGCACTGGAAATCACTTCCAGTGGCAATGAGGTTATAAAAAAAAAACAGGTAGATAATGCAAAAGCGGTTTCATTCAGAAATATTTCACCTGTTGCCCTTATTGAAAAAAATCTAAAGGAAAAACCAGCCAAACTGCTTATTAAAACGCAGGATGCCCCTGCAAAAGAAGTACTACCGGAAATAAAAAAGGAGTTTGAGCCGGTGACAACAACCCAAACCATTGCTCCTGCACCAACGGCGGGCAACCCGGGCCGAACAAAAAAGATCGGCAGCCTGGATGCGATCAGGAAAAAGGTAAGCGTGGAAAATGGCCTGAACACTTATACCGACAAAAAGTTAACGGAAGAAAATCTTAAGCTTGCATGGTCCGCTCTAGTGGCGCATTTAAAGAACACCGGCAATCCTTCGTGGCAAAGTTTTGAAACGGCCAGCCTTCATGTTAAAGATGAAATAGTTTTTGAAGCTATTGTAAATAACAAAATCAGCCAGCAGTTCCTGGTAAGCGACCGCAATCTGGCCTCCGATTTTATTAAAGATCATGTGGGAAACCAGAAGCTCCAGTTTATTATTACACTGGTGGAAACCGAGAAAGAAATCAACACAGAAGAACTTCCTTTGAGCTCTCGGGAACAGTTTCAAAAAATTGCCGCCCAATACCCTCTTGTGCAGGAGTTAAAGGACAGGCTAAGGCTTGAACTTGATTATTAAATTAACAGGGGTTGGTTAGATTGCCTTGTTTCCTGCTTTTGCTTTAATTTCGGCACTCTAAATTAACCAAAGAACATGGCCGAAGTGATTTTGATGCCCCGTTTGAGTGATACAATGACCGAAGGAGTTATTGCTGCATGGCATAAAAAGGTGGGAGATCCAGTAAAGAAAGGCGAGATCCTGGCAGAAATTGAAACCGATAAAGCTACAATGGACCTGGAAAGTTACAAGGATGGAACGCTCCTGCACCTGGGTGCAGATAAGGGCGGCAAGATCCAGGTGAACGATCTGCTGGCTATAATTGGAAACCCCGGAGAAGACATTTCCGAACATCTTTCCGGAAATAAATCTCAACCTCAACAGCAACCTGCTCCAAAACAGGAAGGGAAGGAAGATAATGCGGCTCCCCAGGAACCAAAGCAGGAAGCTGAAAAACCGGCCCAACATTCGGGAATGGATATTTCGAAAATGGATGAAGTGGTGCTTATGCCACGCCTGAGCGATACTATGACGGAAGGTGTGATTGCCGCATGGCATAAAAAAGTTGGTGAAGATGTAAAAAAAGGTGATGTGCTTGCCGATATTGAAACGGATAAGGCAACCATGGAACTGGAAAGTTATAAGAATGGAAAGCTTTTATTCCAGGGGGCTAATGAAGGAGAAAAAATTCAGGTAAACGACCTGCTTTGTATAATTGGTGAAGAAGGAAAAGTTGATGTTGATGCAATAGTACAAGCGGCTAAAGGTGGATCTGAAGCGCCTGCCACAGAAGAAAAGCCTTCAGAAAAAAAGGCTACTGTTGCTGAAAATGCAGGCCAGGCAAACATAAATTCAGATGCAGGCAGCACCTCCGAAGACGGAAGAGTGAAAGCATCTCCTCTGGCTAAAAAAATTGCAAGGGAAAAAGGAATTGACCTTTCACAACTAAAAGGAACAGGAGATAACGGAAGGATCATAAAAGCTGATGTTGATAATTTTGTTCCGGGTAAGGAAGATAAGCCTGCTGCTAACCAGCAAACTGCACAAAAAGGTTTTGCACCCGTTGCCGGTGAAGAAGGCTTTAAGGATATTGACCTTTCACAAATGCGTAAGGTAATTGCCAGGCGTTTAGGTGAAAGCAAGTTCTCGGCTCCACATTTTTACCTCACCATGGAGATCAATATGGATAATGCCATGCAGGCAAGAACTTCCATGAATGAAGTGAGTGAAGTAAAAATTTCTTTCAATGATATGATCGTTAAAGCAGCGGCCATGGCTTTGCGCAAACATCCAGCAGTTAATTCCTCCTGGATGGCAGCAGGTAAAGACGGAGCAGAATTCATTCGGCAGTACCAGCATATTCACATAGGCATTGCCGTTGCCATTGAAGATGGACTGATCGTGCCTGTAATAAAATTTGCCGACCAAAAAACGCTTAGCAATATTGCATCTGAAAGCAAGGAACTGGCAGGCAAGGCAAGAAATAAAAAATTGCAGCCACCCGAATTCACAGGCAACACTTTTACAATTTCCAATTTGGGAATGATGGATATTGAAGAATTTACTGCTATCATTAATCCTCCCGACAGTGCTATTATGGCTGTAGGAATGATAAAAGAAGTGGTGGTGAAAAAAGGTGATGGATTTGGTGTAAGCAACATCATGAAAATTACCCTGAGCTGCGATCACCGTAGTGTTGATGGTGCTGTAGGAGCATCATTCTTACAAACTTTTAAAAAATATATGGAAAACCCTGTAACCATGCTGGTATAAGGTTTCCTAACTGATTTAATTATTTAGGGAAGGAGAATATCCTTCCCTATTCTTTTGCCTGGAACAATAAATTATTATCAGGATCAATGGCTACTTTAACGGGGCCGTTCGTTGCCATTTTAAATTCGGTAGTTTTTCCTTCGATCCATAATTTTTCCTTTATCAGGCTGCCGTCTTCCTTAATAATATGAAAACTTAATGGCAACTGGTACAATTGTTCGCCCTGGGTAATGCGCATTCGGAATTCATTTCCATCAATTTTCATTTCTATCTTTAATTCCGGAACACCAGGCATGTATAGCCATTGCTTAAAAAACCAGCTTAGATCCCTTCCTGCAATTTCTTCAGCCAGCATTTGAAAATCGCTGCTGTTGGCATTAGAAAACTTATACGCAGTATAAAAATCTTTCAAAAGTTTTTTAAAACCTTCATCTCCCAACTCTTCTCTTAACATGTGCAAAATCCATCCTCCCTTATCGTAACTGTTTGCATTTAAAAGATCCATATAAGCAGAAACAGAATCAACAACAGGCAGATTACTTCTGTTCGCAAATCGAATAACATTCTGTTTTTCATCGTCCAGTCTTTTCAAAAAACTGTCACGCCCATATTTATGCTCTATGTACATGTTGGTGAGATAGGTGGCAAAACCTTCACTCAGCCATAAGTGATGAAAGTTCTTTTCTGTTACGGTATTCCCAAACCACTGGTGTGCAATTTCATGCGCTATCAATGCTTCGGAACTTCCTGTTCCTGTTACAGAGTTTTCATTGTAAAATATGGTGTTGGCATTTTCCATGCCTCCGAAAATGGTTTTGCTCTGTACATTAGCCAGTTTTTTATAGGGATAGGGGCCGATGAGTGTTTCAAAAAATCTAAGTATATCATCTGCCAGTTCATAATCTAATGCGCCCTTCGCACTATCCTGCGGGTAAACCCATGCTGTAACAGGAACCTTGTAGAAACTGTCAACCCTGGTTACGGCAAAACGGGCTACTCCAATTACCATGATCTTTGTTGGAATAGGAAGGGTTTCTTTCCAATGGGTTTGTTTCATTACCGATGACAATACCTCTTCCTTCACAAGAAGTCCATTTGAAACAACTTTATAGTGCGGTGGCGCCAGCACAATAAATTCAACAGATGATTTATCGGAAGGATCATCGTTACACGGGATCCAGTTACGTGCACGATCGGGCCAGTTATCAGAAAAAAAAGTACGCTCCCCATATTTATTGGAAGAAATGATCAGGCCATCGGCGGGTTCGCCCATATAACTGATCACAAATTTCCTGGCAGAATCGGATAGTGCTGGTTTATCGAGCCTTATTTCAATCTTATCATTTGCATGAATAAACTTTACAGGAACATCATTCTCTGTTACCGAATAAACCTGCATACCCTTACCATCTTTAAAACCAACCAGATGCAGGTAAAAACTGTTTACAGGTTTAGAAAATTTAAGATTAACCTCCGCTCTTCCTGTAATAACATCAGATTTATCGGATAAACCAATTTCAAATCTATAATGAACTACATCAACTATATTCTGCCCACTTGCCTTAAAAGAAACTAACAGAAATACACAAAATAAACCGCGTATGAACATCATATAATTAATTTAATGCTTTATAATTTCTCCAGCATATCCACCACTTTTTCTCTTCTTAATATAACATACCCTATCCTGTCGTTACTGATGCCTTCTTTCAGCTGGTAAGAAAACTCCAGCTGGTCGTCGTTCACATTGGTTTCAAAATATTTAAAAGATATGTTTGAATGATCTTTCAATTCAATTCCAATCTCATAAAGATGCGTTGATAATATAAATACCGAATTCCGGATCTTTATCAATCCCCTGATCACTGCCAGTGAGCACTTCATGGCATCCTGCACATTGGTTCCTTTAAAAAGTTCATCAATCAAAACCAGCCATTTTCTTCCGTCGGTAATTTTAAATATTGTATTCTTTATGCGTTGTACTTCGTTAAAGAAATAGCTTTCACCTTTTGCAATGTTATCGGCTACATTAATGTTGGTAAGCAGGCCATCGAACAAACAGAGTTTCATACTGGATGCGGGAACACCCATTCCAATATGTGCCAGGAAAACAGCAGCACCAACAGATTTGATAAGTGTACTTTTTCCTGCCATGTTAGCGCCGGTGAGAAATAAAAAATTCTCGCCGGGCTTTAATACAAGGTTATATGCAACGGGTTTTTGCAGCAATACGTGGTAAAGCCCTTCCACTTTTAAAAACGGATCGGAGGTTTCAATAAACTCAGGGAATTTCATGTTGAAGACCTTTACCGCGGTGGCCATGGAATACCATGCTTCCAGCCTGCTGAAAATGTCTATCAGTTCCAGAACATCCTGCTTATGTTCTGCCCTGAGAAAATAAGCGAAATATAAATTCTGCGTGGCATTGTACTTTTCTTTTCCGGTTGTATTGGCAAGCTGTTTTAAAGGCTTGTGCGACATGATCCGGGTGATCCTTTCAATATAATAATTGAGGTTGGCAGGCAGTTCGGTTCCACTAAGCAGGTATAATATTTTTTTCAATCCACGGAAAAAGTCGGCAAAATGGGGAACAGAATATTTCACCATGGAATAATCGTGCAGGTGTAATATCCTGTATGTAAAAGCTGAAACAGGGTTGGCATTTTTAGGAACCGGGTCGAGATTATAATCCAGGAATTTATCCATCATGATGATGGTTCCATTGGTAATTTCCTTCGGCCATTCCTCTATATGATTTAAAAATGCTTTAATGATGTTCTGCACACCAATGATCCTTTGAAGATCGTGGTGCGGTTCGGAAAAAAATCTTCTTAACCATTCCCTCCCTCCTACTGTTTGGGTAAAATTCAGTTTATGAAAAACAGAGAATTCCTCTTCATGATGAAAGATGGAAATATCATTAAAAGTAATTTTATCTACCTGCATGAATAACGTTTGGTTTACAAACTACCTGTTGAAGGTTAACCGGCTTCCTTTATTAGTTTCATCCCAAATTTCCTTGCCATCCTTATTATGAAAAACAAGATGGCCATTTACAAAACTGTGGGTTATGGATGCTCCGAATTCCTGTCCTTCAAATGGACTCCATCCACATTTAAAATGAATATTTGATTTTGAAACCTTTGTTGCTTTGTTTAGATCAACAATTACCAGGTCGGCAAAATAGCCTTCCCTGATATAGCCTCTTTCATTTACCTGGAAACAATCAGCCACGGCATGACACATCTTCCTGGCAATATTTTCCAGGGAAATCCTTCCCTTTTTATAATATTCCAACATCAGCAATAAGCTGTGCTGCACAAGAGGAATACCGGCATGCGCATTTTCATAAGGTTCGTTTTTTTCTTCCCGGGTATGCGGAGCATGGTCAGTGGCAATGATATCCAGCCTGTCGTCGAGCAAGGCCTTCCATAATGCTTCCTTATTATTTGGGGCTTTAATAGCAGGGTTGCATTTAATAAGGTTCCCATATTGCGCATAATCATCGCTGGTAAAGTGGAGGTGATGTACACAAACTTCAGCGGTTATTCTTTTATCCGTTAACGGGAGCATGTTTGTGAAAAGCTGCAGTTCCCTTTCTGTACTGATATGAAGAATATGTAAACGTGTGTTATGCTTTTTTGCCAGTTGAATGGCCTTAAAAGAAGATTCAAAACATACTTCATCATCACGGATAATGGGATGATCTGCGGCAGTAAGCGCTTTACCTGATTGTTTCAATCTTTCCAGGTTGGCTTTTATCAATGGTTCTTCTTCACAATGAGTGGCAATAATCACTTCACTCTCACGGAAAATGCGGTCGATGGTAAGATAATTATCCACCAGCAAATTTCCGGTTGATGAACCCATGAATATCTTAATGCCACATACATCCTTTCGTTTTTCATTCGTTCTTAATACCTCATCTGCATTATTGTTGGAGGTACCCATAAAGAATGAATAATTGGCCAGCGAAGACCGGGAAGCAATGCCGTATTTATTCTCAAGTAATTCCTGGGTAAGTACAGGAGGAACGGTGTTGGGCATTTCCATAAAGGAAGTAACGCCACCGGCAACCGCCGCTTTAGATTCGGTATAAATATTAGCCTTATGCGTAAGTCCGGGTTCGCGAAAATGTACCTGGTCGTCGATAACACCGGGGAAAAGATAAAGCCCTTCACCATTAATTTCCTCTATGGCTAAAGAGCCTGCATCAATATTTCCTGCGATCTTTGCTATTCTTTCCTTTTCTATTAAAACATCACTAACTTTTATACTTCCTTCGTTTACGATATTGATGTTCCTAATCAGGTATTTTTGCATAATTATAAAATAAACAGGTCTGCATGCAATTTAAACAAACCCTTGTTAGACTATCTCTTTTATTGATTCCATATATTTCATTTTCCCAGACTAACTACCTTTCCCAGGGAGCGCAGGAAAATCTTTTACTGGAAAGGCTCGAAATTCTGGCCCAAAAGGATTCTGTATTGAATTTTTCCAAAACAAGACCTTTTAGCCGCCGTCATTTCATGCCTTATATCAACAGGCTGGATACCATCAAAGGATTAACAGAGGTGGACCGTTATCATTTGCTTAATGCCAATGTTTCCAACATTGAATGGACCGATATTTCCAGGGACAGCCTTTTAAGTAGAAAGCCCATTGGCAGGTTTTTCCAGACACCGGCCACTTTATATGAAGTGCATGCAAAAGATTTTTTCCTGGCTGTAAATCCCGTATTTCAATACTATGTAGGAATAGAAAAAGACAATGACCAGCATATCTTTCTTAATACGAGAGGTATAAGTTTAAGAGGAAGGATTGCCGATAAAATTGGATTTGCTGCTTATGTAACCGATAACCAGGAGCGCGACCCGCTCTATGTTCAGCAATGGGAAAATGAAAGAAAAGCGGTACCCGGACAAGGGTTTTACAAAGATTTCAAACAAACGGGTTATGATTATTTTGATGCAAGAGGCTATATAACTTTCAATGTAGCAAAATATATAGATGTGGCTTTTGGCTATGACAGGAATTTTATTGGTAATGGATATCGTTCGCTGTTCCTGAGCGATTTTTCCAACAGCACCCTTTTTCTGAAACTTAATACCAGGATCTGGAAATTCAATTACCAGAATATTTTTATGGAGTTGCAGAACGCCGATCGATCGGGTGCAGATGTTCTTATTCCCAAAAAATATGCAGCCATGCACCACCTCGACCTGGCTGTTACCAGGTGGCTGAATATAGGATTGTTTGAAGGTGTAATTTTCGGAAGACCCGACAGGTTTGAGTTTGGATACCTTAATCCTGTGATCTTTTACCGTTCACTTGAACAACAGCATGGCAGTTTTGACAATGCCGTGGCAGGAATGGATTTTAAAGCCAACGTTGCAAAAAAGGCACAGTTCTACGGACAATTCCTTTTAGATGAATTTAATTTAACCGAATTAAGAAAAGGATCGGGATGGTGGGCCAACAAGTTTGCTTACCAGCTTGGTGTGAAAGGGGTAAATGTGTTCGATATTAAAAATCTTGACCTGCAGCTTGAATATAACCGCGTGAGGCCTTTTACCTATTCCCACAGGGATTCGGTTGCCAACTACACGCATTATAATCAACCGCTGGCTCATCCGCTGGGTGCAAATTTCAGCGAATGGATCGGAAACGTACGTTACCAGCCTGCTCCTAAATGGTTTATGCAACTTACTGCTATGTATGCAGTACAGGGAAAAGATACAGGCAATATCAATTATGGGGGAAATATATTTTTACCAAATGTTCCTCCTTATAGAAATGCAGAATTCGGATATGAAGTGGGCGGAGGAATCAAACAGAAAACGGGATATGCCTCACTGTTAGTTTCTTACCAGTGGAAGCCTAATTTGTTTTTTGAAGTAAACCTGGTTAATAGAACAACATCAGCGACCATCATTCAACCATCAACAAATACTTTGGTTGTGTACGCCGGCATCAGGTGGAATATGCACAGGAGAGAATTTGTTTTTTAGCCTTCGAGGTGAATGGTAAACATGATCATGCGTGACTGGATGCCTTCAAACACTCTTGAATATTTAAGGGCTTCGTTTCTGTCGTGCAGGTTACTAAAACCGTTGCTGAACTTAATTTCGGGAGAGAGGATAAAACTCGGGAAATAAAAATTAAAACCCATGCCGGCTTCAATGCCATAATCAAAACGCTGTATCCTTACCATATCCTCGGCCTGCCTGGCTTTTGCATTAGAGGCCAGGTCGATATCAAATTTTCCTCCGCCCAACAGGTAAACCCGGAAATTACCTATCCTGTCGGAACGGAACTTAAAATGAAAAGGAAGTGTGGTAATAACCGACTCCACTTTTTTGGTAATATCATGCCCGAAATCTATATCGCCGGGATGCGTTGTATTTAATTTGTAATACAGGTCTCTTTCGGTAAACATCAGTTGAGGATTGAACCTGAATTCAAACCGGTTACTTAGCCTTAATGTTGCAAGAAGTCCTAAAGAAAATCCACCTGAATTTTTAGGTTCAGCAACCATAATGCTGTCCTGGTTTATAAAAGACGGATCGAGATGTGTATGAAATTTTGCTTTGTTTACTCCAAGCGTAATTCCAAAATAATAAGGTTTAAGATCATGTTCTTCCTGGAACAAAACCTTTTGTGCATCTGATGCAGATGAAATAAGGATCAAAACAAATACAAATACTGCCCGGCTGATCAACTTACTGGCTTTCTTCCACTGTATATACAACATATTCCTAAGCTTAGCGGTTTAAATGAGGTACCGGAAAAACCTGTTTTATTTAAAATATCAACAAACAGCTGGCGATCGGGAAATGCTTTTGCGGAAGCATTCAGGTATTGATAGGCTTCTTTATTCTGGTTAAACAAATTGGCCATTTGAGGTGCAACAACACCCATGTATAAATTATACAACCCTTTTATTCCTGGCAGTTTTGGATTACTGAATTCCAGAACTACCAGTTGGGCTCCCGGTTTCAGCACCCTAAATATTTCTTCAAGACCTTTTTCCAGGTTTTCAAAATTCCTTACACCAAAGGCCACCATCACGCCATCAAACGTATTTTCAGGGAAATTTATTGTTTCGCTGTCGCCGGCGTATAAGGCAATTTTTGTTCCAAGTTGTTGTTTCTCAATCTTATCGCGCCCGATCTCGAGCATTTTTTCAGAAATATCTATGCCTATAATCTCCTCGGGTTTAAGCATTTTAGCAGCTAATATGGCCATGTCGCCGGTTCCCGTAGCCACATCAAGCATCTTTTGAGGATTATCTTTTTTAAACAATCTTATTGCCTGTTTACGCCAGCCCTTATCTGTTCCGGCACTCAGGAAGCTGTTCATAAAATCGTACTTGGGAGCAATGCGATCAAACATTTTACTGACCTGCTCTTTTTTGGAGCCTTTATCCGAAAATGGTTTGATCTTATCGTGCGAAAATTCAGTCATGGCCGGCAAAGATAACAGCTTAAGCTTTTGGCCATTTGTTATTGGCTTTTAGTTAGGAATATCTACTATAAACCATGCTGGTCAACCAGGTAAATCAAAGCAGCCATATTAATGGCACCTAACAGCAGTTCCCTTTTATTAACCGCTTCAAATACATCATTGCGCGCATGATGATAATCGAAATACCTTTGAGAATCCGGCCGCAGGCCTGCCATAGGAGTGCCCAGCGCACGATGTAATGGCCCAATATCTGCCCCGCCGCCTCCCGCATTAAATTCAGTGCTTCCATAAGGAGCTAACAATTCGCGCCAGCTCAGTATTTTTTGTAACTGTTCAGTACCTGCAGTTATATCAAAACCGCGTGGTGTAAATCCTCCTGCATCACTTTCCAATGCAAACAGATGCTTTTCATTTTTCGCTTTTGCTTCCTGAGCATATTTATTTCCGCCTCGCAAACCATTTTCCTCATTCGCAAACATTACAAACCTAATAGTTCTTTTTGGTTTGTACCCTAAAGCTTTAAATGCGCGCAGAATTTCCATTGTCTGCACACAGCCCGCGCCATCGTCATGCGCACCTTCACCCACATCCCAGCTGTCGAGGTGCCCTCCTACCGTTATAAATTCATCAGGAAATTCAGTGCCTCTTAATTCGGCTATGATGTTGTTTGCAATAGTGTCGGGCTTAAAACTTCCATAAGTTTTTAAACTAAGAAAAGTTTGTTGCTCTTTTATTACAGAACTTAACCATTCCGCATCCCTGAGACCTACAGCAACTGCAGGTATTTTAGGAATACTGTCAACATACCTCGTTGCACCTGTGTGTGGGAAATTATCTGTGCTGTGCGACATGCTTCTGATGATCACGCCAACTGCTCCATGTTTTGCAGCACGAACAGGACCGGAACCGCGGTATTGCACGGCATCGCTATAAGAATTAAAAGTTCTTACGAATGATTCTTTAAATGGATAATTAAAAAAAACAATTTTGCCTTTTACTTCAGCACTTCTTGATTCGAGTTCCTCGAAATTTTTAACCTCTATCACTTCGGCCTTCAAAGCTTTCATGCTTCCAACAGAATTGCCGAGCGCTACTACATCAAGTGGTTTATTATAGTTTTTATTTTTTGAACGATAGCTGGCAATTGCCTCATCCTTTCCTCCCCTCACCCAGTGCGGAACCATACATGGTTGTCGCCAAACCGAATCCGGTTGAAGACTTTTTAATACAGATTCTGCCCAGTTTTCGGATAGAACCATACCGCGTGAACCGGCCAGCCGGTGACCAATTTTTTTAGTCAGGTAATGAAGATCTTCAAATGACTTCCCGTTTTCCAGAATCTGACTGGCCAGTGCACGGATGAAAGTGGAATCACTATCCTGGGCTTTTGTATTATGGAAGGAATAAATCATTACAACCAGCAGGGCTAATATTTTCATGCTTTAAAAATAAAGAATAGGTTAAAGAAGCCCTAAATAAATAGCAGTCATGAAGACCTGATTTTGTTTTTACCTTCGGGGGATAATTGAACGGAATGAGAATAGGTATTGTTTGTTATCCCACCTTTGGAGGAAGTGGAGTACTGGCCACTGAACTTGGAAAAGCATTAGCTCAAAAAGGTCACCAGATACATTTTATTACTTACCAGCAGCCGGTAAGACTGAATGGTTTTATACCCAATATATTTTACCATGAAGTTCAGGTTCCTACTTATCCTTTATTTGATTACCCGCCTTACGAAACTGCCCTGGCAAGCACAATGGTGGATGTGATCAAGAACAACAACCTGCAACTGCTTCATGTTCATTATGCCATTCCTCATGCTTCGGCAGCTTATATGGCCAAAAAGATCCTGGAACTGGAAGGAATTCATATACCGGTAATTACAACCCTGCACGGCACAGACATCACATTAGTAGGCCGGGATAAAACCTATGCACCCGTAGTTGCATTTTCTATTAACCAGAGTGATGCCATTACTGCTGTATCGCAGAATCTGCGCGACGAAACCTTCCGCAATTTTAAGATACAGAAACCCATTGAAGTGATTCACAATTTTGTGGATGTGCAAAGATTTTCCAGGAAACCTATTGATGCATTTAAAAAGGTGATAGCGCCCAATGGTGAAAGAATATTATTGCATGCTTCCAATTTCAGGAAAGTAAAAAGAGTTCAGGATGTGGTACAGATCTTCAGCGTTGTTTACAAAAAGATCGCTGCTAAATTATTGTTCGTTGGCGATGGCCCTGAGAGAGCTACAGCGGAAGACCTGAGCAGAAAGCTGGGCATTTGTAATGATATTATTTTTGTGGGAAAGCAGGAGCAGATTGAAGATATTCTAGCCATTGCAGACCTGTTCATTCTTACTTCGGAATACGAAAGCTTTGGACTGGCAGCCCTTGAAGCTATGGCTTCAGGAGTTCCTGTAATATCTACCAATGCAGGAGGCTTACCCGAGATCATGATTGACGGCGAAACAGGTTATATGAGTGATGTGGGTGATGTTGAATCTATGAGCAGTAACGCTTTAAAAATACTGGAAGATCCCCAACAACTGCAAACCTTTAAGCAAAATGCTGCCGAACAGGCTGGCCGTTTTGATATTCATCACATCATACCATTATATGAAAAATTATATGATGAGGTTCTCAGCCAGGAAATGGTTGGTTAATCCCTGAATAAAAAGAGACAAGGCATGCCTTGTCTCTATAAATCAAAACTAAAAGACTAAACGACTAACAAAAAAATCACGAACCGGCCGCAAGGTTCTCCACCTATCTCCTTAACCACGGCGTAGGATTAATATTTTTCGATTCAAGCATTAAAATAAAATCTACCTGTCCACCCGACCCATCATCTGCAAGTGCTGCGCGACCAATGGCCTGCCCTGTTCTCACCATATCTCCTTTACTTACACTTGCACTTGATAAGTTGCTGTAAACCGAAAAATATTTACCATGGCGGATCATTACCATCATTCCGTCGCCAGTATTGGAAACGGCTCTCACCTCACCATCAAAAACCGATTTAACAATGGTACCTGCCGAAGGAGTGGAAATAGTTATTCCCGGGTTATCAAAATCCAAACTTCCAACCTTGCTGGTTCCAAATGGAATACTCACCAGGCCATTATCTACCGGCCATGGTAAACCGCCCCTGTTTCTTTCGAAGTTTGCTGCAAGTTTACTTTGCCCTTCATTCAATGTTAAATAGCTGTCGGTTTTCTTTGCAGGTTCGGGAGCTTTATTTACAGGTTCCGCTGTTTTCTTAACCGGGGCTGCCGCGGAAGTTGTAGTAGCACCTGAATTCTCGGCTGCTTTTGCAGCTTTTGCCAGCCGTGCTGCTTCTTCGGCTTCTTTTTTCTTTATGGCGGCAAGACGAGCTGCTTCTTCCTTCCTGGCTGCTTCGATCTCCCTTCTTATCACCGCACTGATCTGGTTCTTTAATTGGTTATCTCTTTTTCTTTTTGTTGCCAGTTGCTTGCCAAGAGTTTTTTCCTGCGATTGCAATTTATTCAGCACCGCATCTTTTTCCTTTTTCTGGTCGGCAAGTGCAGCCAGTTGTTGCTGCTGGTTTTGTAAAGCAGATTTTTTTTGGGTTTGTTTTCCGAGCAATTGCTGTTTTTTCCTTTCTATCAGGGCTTGTGTTTCCTGGATGTTGGCCACCTGTTGCTGGCGATAGTTGCGATAAGATTTCAAATAAGACACGCGCTTCACAGCATCATTAAAACTGCTGGCCGAAAAAATAAAATTCAGGAAATCGTAACTGCTTTTGTTTTTATAGGCATACTGCACACTGCGTGCATATTCTTCTTTAAGTGTATCGAGCTGCCTGTTCAACCTGTTTACTTCGAGGTTGCTCAGGTAAATATCATCGTTAATGTGGCGGATCTCTTTATTGATGTTGCTAACCAGGCGATCCTGCAAAGCCAGCTTGCGTCTTAGCAACTGCAGTTTGGCAAGCGATTCCTTCTTCAAACCTTTTACCTTATTCAGGTTCTTTTGAAGATCATTGATCTCTTTCTGTATCTCCTGTCTTTCTCTCTCCATTTTCGCTTTATCAGTTTGCGAAAAAGAGAGCTGAAAACTGAAAACACAGAGTATTAAGATGAATATTTTTTTCATACCTGGATCGTTTGGATTTAGTTTTAACGGTTTTAAACTAAATAAATTTTAATTGTGTTCATAATTTTTGGGAATGGAAAATGGAAAACTCAAAGGCTGGTTGAAATCGTAAGATTTATATTCCAGCGAGATGTCGAGCCTGTTCTTTTCTGCTACAATGATCCTTCGAAGCCTTGGAAAGCCAAATCCATTAGACCGGTCGAAATCGGCATATAAAAGTTCTGCAGTCCTGCTTCTCGACATATTTACATCATCAAGTTTACTGTGCACCAGCTGATTTTCAGAATTCATGGTTATAAGATTTTTAAACCATGGACCAATACTTAAAATGGAAAACTGGTTATTGCCGCGCGAATACGATACAACATTGGAATCAACAAATACCGCATTTCCTATTATCAGTTCCTGCAGCGACTTCAGGTTCAGGGGCAATGATGTTACTTCCTGCAAATAATCTATGCTTCTTGCCGTATACATCTTATTCAGCTTGTCCAGTAATTTAACAGAATCTTTTGTTACCAGCACCCGCATGGCTTCAATACCTAATATAGCATTTGCCGAAACCCATATAGCGCTATCCCTGATCATTCTAATAGTGGCATTAACATCTCTTCCTTTTCCATCACCACCTGTATATTCAACTTTTAATTTTGCATTGAAGGAGTTATACGCAATACTTGTGGAATCAAGTTTTTTCAAAAAACTTTTTGCAACATGTAAAGAATCTGAATGAGCATCATCCAGCAATACAATGGATGTGGAATCTCGCTTGGAAATGGCGGTTTGAATTTGCCTTGTGGAACGACAGGAAGCAAATAAACCGGCAATTACTAATAGTATGATAAATCTCGTCATATTTTATTTTTTTCCTGTAGACCCAAAGCCGCCTGCATTTCTTTCGGTCAATGAAAGTACATCCACTTGCTGCCAGGCTATTTTCTGGCATTGCTGAATTACCAATTGTGCAATGCGATCTCCGGGACTAATGACCTGTTCTTCACCGGAAAGATTAATCAACAATACCTTAATTTCTCCCCTGTAATCGCTGTCAATAGTGCCGGGTGTATTTAAACAGGTGATGCCCTGCTTAACTGCCAGTCCGCTCCTTGGTCTCACCTGTGCTTCATATCCTTCGGGTAACTCAATAAATATTCCCGTTGGTATCAATTGCCTTTCCATGGGATGCAATACCATATCGTTTTCAATAAAAGCTTTCAGATCCAGTCCGGATGCACCCGGGGTTGCGTAGTTTGGTAAACTATTGCTGGAAATATTGCGAATCTTAACGGTAAGGTTCATTGTTTCAAAGATAAGTTTGAGGGAAGGGAATGCTGTTAAATTGATTCCAATAAAATGGAGGCGTATGCAACAAGACCTTCTTTTCTACCTACAAATCCCATTTGCTCGGCTGTAGTGGCCTTAATGGAAATATCTTTCGTTGTGATGCCTGCAAGCGATGCTATGGTCTCCTGCATCTGGGCAATATAAGGCTTGATCTTGGGTGCTTCCAGGCAAAGCGTGCTGTCGATATTAATGATTTTATAACCTTCTTTTTTTACCAGTTCTACCGTGTGTTTCAATAAAATTTTACTGTCCACATCTTTGTACTGCGGATCGGTATCGGGGAAGTGGAGACCAATATCACCCAGGCAGGCAGCGCCGAGTGCGGCATCGCAAATAGCATGTAATAAAACATCTGCATCACTATGGCCCACTGAACCTTTATCGTGAGGAATATGCACGCCGCCGATCATTAACTTCCTTCCTTCTGCCAGCTGGTGAAAATCTACACCTGATCCAATTCTGATTCCCATAAGTATTTTTTTTAACGCTATTTCGCGGGCAAAGTTAACTGTTAGAAAAGATTGAATAGGTTGACCTTGAAGTTATCTGGTAGAACAAAAAATAGCATGCAAAAAAAAATGGCTCCATAAGGAACCATTCTTTTGAAAATATCTTTTCAATTATTCATCCCCTGCAAAATCAAATACAAGAGAGAAACGCAAAGTATTAGCTAGTGGGTTTTGGCTTACACCACCACCTGAAGGAATGAGGTAAGAAAAGTTCAAACCAAATACATTGTATTTAATACCCACACCTGCAGTAAAGAACTGCCTGTTTCCTTTGTTTTTATCTTCATGAAAATAACCGGCACGAAGTGCAAACTGGTTAGTATACCAGTATTCGGCACCTATTGAAACCTGGAATTCTTTCAATTCTTCTGAAAATCCGCCATCAGCATCACCAAAAGAGCTGAACCAGCTGCTCATCACACCTTTTGTTCTGTAAGCACTGAGGTTGGCAGCATCCTGATCGGGATCGCCGGTGGCAACAGGAGGTGTAGGAACAAGCAATTTATTGATGTCAACACCAAAAGTAAGTTTATTGCTTTCATCCATAACCATGGTATAGGTAGTTCCTATTCCGAAGTTGGCAGGAATGAAATCTTTCTGGTCGGCATTATCAGTATAAGCGATCTTGGATCCCAGATTGGTAAGTGCCAATCCAAAAGCAAAGCCAGCACCGGCATCGTCCTGGCGGGTATGGTAAAAACCAATATCACCGGCAACAGCACTTCCGGGTTTGTAGGTATTCATACCAATATCGCCTGTAGCCAGACTTGAATTAATATATTTCAAACCCACACCAATACCGCTGCGGGCAGATAACTTCCTGGAATAGCCAATGTCGATACCAAATTCTCTGGGATTGGAGGTTTGAAGCGGGTTACCATTGAAATCGGTAAACTGAATGCTACCCAGCGAGAAATAACGCAGGGATCCGGAGATGGCCTGGTTTTCATCCAGCTTATAAAAGCCCGACATAGAAGCCAGGTAAACATCATTTACCAGTCTTTTCAGCCATGGAGTGTAAGTGAGGTTGATACCGGATTTGGATTGATTAAAAGCAACTTTACCTAAATTAAAGTAGGAGGAGCTGGGATCGGGGCTGGTAGCAAGCGAAAGATCGCCCATACCACCGGCACGCGCATCGGGAGATATACGTAAAAACGGAACCGCAGTGGTTACAACATTGATCTTATCCTGCGCATTCACAGAGGGCACGACAGCTACGAGCAATAGGGTAACAGCAGCAGCCAGTCTTAATGCAGTCGATTTCATAGTTCTTCTTTAAAAAGTGTGTGAAATTATAGAGTTTTGGTTATATGTAAAAAAATATTGGCTTGCAAGCAGTTAAAGAAGAACCAGGCGCTCCCATTTTTCGGCAGTTTTGCCATTGAAACTTCTCACTACCAAACGGTAAATGTAAACGCCGCGGCCAATTTTATTACCATAATCATCGCGGCCATCCCATTCGATCTCCATCGAACGGTTTCCGGGGGTATTTATTGTTTGGGTAAGTGTTTTTATTAGTTTACCGCTGACCGTAAAGACTTCCACCTTGGAATAAAGGTCGGTGCCGGGATAATTATGTTCGAACCAGAAAGCCGTTCGGGTGGTGAATGGATTAGGATAATTCAATACATGATCTATCCTTAATTCCCCATCTTCCACCACGGTAAAATCAAGAATATATTCCGTTGAATTATTCATTACATCCCATGCCTTGATCTTTAATGAATGTGGACCGGGTGCCAGTTCCGGCAACTGGAAACGTACCGTTCCTTTGGTATAATCATCCAGGTCGGCCTCGTAAAAATTATTCAGTATGAAATAATTGTTATTATCATTATCCAGGGTGGCCACTATATCGTGATCAATGCCCGAAGAACCTGTATTGATGCCCGAAGTATCACTGAGTTTTAATATTAAAACAGGATTGGCATTGGTGATGCTTCCGTTCACAAATTTTTCATCGTTCAGGTAAGCCTTTACTTCCGGCCCTTCATCATCTGATCCCGGATTGGAAGAAATTCCACCAATAACTACATTATCCGAATAGCCATTGCCTTCCTTAGAGAGATCATGCGCATAAAAACTCAACTTTCCCAATCCATATTGATAATTGATGTCTTTTGGAACCTTGAATTTAAAATTGAACTTCCCATTTATGGCACTGGCCTTACCGCGAAAAAGAACGTCGGTCTGGTTTTCAAAATCTACCGGCAAACTGGTAGGGTCATTGGCAAGTGTGGTTATAGTACGGGGTTTATCAAAAACGGATAAATAAACCGTGCCCTGGAAAGATGGCATGAACTGACCATTAAAATCTTTTACTTCTCCATCAATAGATACAAATTCTGCCGCGCGAATGGTATCTGCATCTACGGAAATATCAACTCCGTTTAAATGGGTTGCTGCAACAGTAAATTCCGGGAAGCCCAGTTTCATTGCGGGATCGCCCAGTAAGGCAAACTTCCTGTTGTTGGTTATATCACCGGAGGTCTGGTAGGTATAGTTCTTTGCCGCCATATTGGCTTCTCCCAAAGTTTTATATACGCCGTTAGCATCTGGCTGAAGGGCTATACGCAGGTAATTATCATTCATGATCCTGTTGCTGAAAGCAAATACTACACGTGTTGTGGTCATGAGCGCGATGGCACCGGTTTTTGGCCTTACCAGTAAATTTTCTCCCAGTGAATTGGCTACAGGATTGTCAAAAGGGGCAAAATCGCAGGTTGCTGTTATAAACAACGGCAGTTTATACCGGTTGTTCCATTTATTTACTATGCTTTGATCTATCACCACTTCTTCTGCCAGTCGTTGCGGGCCGCCATGGCCGCTGAAATTCCAGATGAGCGTTCCGTTGAAGATGTTATTGTCGATCATTACATTGGCCTGGGGATACCGGCCACCTGAAGAACCGCCTTCCTGCAGGAATGCATCCAGGTAGATCTTTTCGGGATTGAAAACAGGTGCTGTTGCCTGCACGGTTGACGTAAGCACTTCGGCATCCTGCAGGTGAAGGTTGAAGTCCTCATCATCTGCAATAAAATTCAGATTGTTCCTCCACGGACCGAATGAAAGCGGGTTATGGTAATCCATCACCTTGTCAACAAAATTCCGGGCTTCTTCAAGGTTTTTAGATGGTACACGACCTATACCAATTTCGAGGGTGTTGATAATAAGCCCGGAATTTATGTCTTCATGATCTTCCAGGAAACCAAAGAAATCATCGGAGGTGTAAGTAGCCAGTGGGTCCAGTGAGCTTACGCTTTGATAAGAAGGAACAAAGCTGGTATTATTCATCAGCCTTTGCTTGAAATCGAAGGAAGCCTTTCCAAATAAAAGAAGGTATTTCCCTCCCTGGTTCCAGCTAGCACCAAAGCGGTCGTAATACATTTTTACAAAATCGCGGATTGCCGTTGGATCGGGCGTGCCGGATGCAAATTCATTATAAACCTGCTCGGTGGTTACCACTATGGTTTGCAGGTTATTCTGTTGCTCGTGGAAATTTGCCAGTTGCTGTGCCTGGGTTAAAAAATCGGGATGAGTTAGAATGATATAATCTTTGGGCGAAGCCTGGTGGAGGTCCTGGTTGGCGATCCTGCCTTCGTTTCCCGGTATTAGAAACTGGTCGGAAAAAGCAATGTATTCTCTTAATCTTTCCGTGCTGTTTGTAAACCTGAGCTGCCCACCAGAAAAAATGGATGCCATCATTTGGGGATGGAGCGGATGGGTAACATCCCAGACCTGCGTATTTGCATGGGCGTTAGACAGCAGGAATTCAGCATTTCCCTGGTTTACACTGTTCCAGTCGCGAAAGCTGAGCTGCCCCTCCGTTAATGCAAGGTTTCTTCTTGCATGCAATTCAAACCAGTTCAGCCAGCCCTGGCTGTTAAAGCTTCCCGGCAGATAATTAATAGTTACCTGGGGATTTGAGTTAGGGAAGAAATTACTGGCCGTTTCTTCCTGCCTTCCAAAGAATTCGTAAATACCCGTAGTTATAAAATTTATGGGTACCTGCTGAACATTGATATTATTAATTGTGATGTTAAAGCTGCTTTGCGCATTGATGGAGCGGGCCACCAGGCTGGAAACAAAGGTGGCGGGCTGTCCGGGCACCAGGTCGGGCATGGGAACATTGAATTGCCTGGTGAGCGTTTTGCCCGGAGCATTTGAAAATTCTTCTCCATACCATTCCTTTCCGCTGTTTAAGAAGTTTACCGAATCCAGTTCATGAAAATATCTTTCATTAAAGCTGTTTACCACAAGGGAAGCGGATGGAGGATTTTGCTGGTTTTGAATTCTTTTTCCCGTACCACCTATGGTAATAAAATAATATGCTTTATCGGAATAGAGGTTTTTTTTATGGCTGAATCTTTTATTTAGGGAGTCTTTTGTCCATTGGTGTGGGCCCGGGGCATAAAATAAAATATAGTCGCTGCCGCTTATTTGTCCATCACCTCCATCAAAAACCATAATGGCATTTTCCTCAAGGTCGTCGATGGGTATTGCGCTGTTGGATTCAGGGAGCATGCCTCCCCCGTTTCCATAAAGCCTAAGCTGGGAGGAAGGAATAGAACCATTGATACCCAATGAATTAAGAAAGGCGGCATCGAGTTTATAAACACCTTCTTTTTGAACACTGATCTTATAAAAATTACCTGCAGCCAGAACGGATGAGGGTTTATAGGTTCTTTGTGCCCCGGAGTGAATGGAAAGCAGTAAAAAACTCAGTATCAGCAGGTTTTGGAATAATTTCATGAATGGCCGCGTAAAATTCACATAGAAAAAACGTAAAATCTCGTAATTATTTTATGCTAATGTATATATATTCGCAAACCGGCCAGAAAACTTTTCAGATTTACAATAATCGCCGTTGTACGGCGTTAAAGTTAATCCAATCAAGGTTTCAAATGGCTGGCACGTGTAAAAATCCATGTGTCCACCGAAAGACAAAAAAAGCAACCATGCAAGTTAGAAATTTTGTAATCCTCTTATCCTGTGCCGCAGTTATGGGCTCTTGTGGCCTGTTAGGCAAGAAAAAAGAAAAGTCTGATGTTACCGGCTGGAATTATAA
>JAEZCV010000204.1 GCA_023429985.1 Bacteroidota bacterium
TGGTTGGAGTGCTGAACGCTCACCCATCCGGTACCCACGGTGCGGGCCTTTTCTATTGCAATTTGCATGGCTTTAGGAGCAACTACTAATCCTAGTCCACCATCACCATCCACCGTAGCCGTTGAAGGCGTTTCATGAATGATCTTAACATCGGGGCATGCATTCACCCGTTTTGCTTCCCACAACCTTACGTAGCCGCTCAGGCGCGCAATGCCATGGGAATCAATCCCCCGCACATCTGCAGACAAAAGCACTTTAGTAGCCAGTTCGGCATCTTCCCTTGAGCAACCCATGGCAAGAAAAACCTTTTGCGCGAAATCGAATAACTGCTTGTAGGAGAAAGTGGTTGTCATGGGTGCAAGATAATTAGGGATTGTGGAAGTTGGGGAAGGTTGTGTCATTGAATTCCTCAGGCAATCGAAGACTTAATTAAACAGAATTTAAAAATTGCGCTAGATTTAATATTAACATCCGTAACATCAATTTGGCTGGAAGAAAACACCTATTGTATCCATTTTCAGATGATAATGACAACTAAACAAAAATTAATCATTATTAAATCTATTCATACTGCCATTTGGATATTCTTCAATATTGTAATTTTTTATATGCTGTACGCTGCAATTTCTGGAAAGATCGATTTTTGGCTTTGGCTGGGTTTTGCTTTGGTAGCAATTGAAGGATTAATATTATTACTGAATAAATTTTTTTGTCCCTTAACATTAATAGCAAGAAAATATTCCGATTCTGAAAAAGACAATTTTGACATTTACCTTCCTAACTGGCTGGCTAAAAACACGAAGCTGATATATTCTTCCATTGTTGTTGCAACTATGTTGATTACACTGTACCAATTGAACCGGTAACCGCACTTTGCCACCAAATAGAACACGGATGACGCAGATTGGCAAGATTTTCACAGATTAAAATCTATAGGTTGAATAATAGTGATTAGTCTGATTACCAGGAGTATATCAGCCAACACCTGCTCAATCTGCGTCATCTGCACTCCATAGAAAGGAGAAGGATGCTTATACCTCAACCGCACCTAAGCCGGAGCAGATACGGAGGAGATGGCATCTGCTCCGTATCTGCTCCGTATCTGCTCCGTGTCTGCTCCGGTAATCCTATAGCCAGGCAGTATTGATCTCATACTTCATCCTATAGTACCGTACAGGCAAATCATTCAATTTGAGATTATACATTCTCTGAAATTTCCACTATCCTTGCAACTATGAAAACACTGCTTACCCTTGCCTGTTTTTTAATTGTTTCAGTATCATCCGGGCAAATACGCGAAGAGATCTTCGATATATCTTTCCGCCCTACGCATGTCGCCGGTTACTATTATGTAAAGACTGAACAAAAAAACGGGCTATGGCATCGCGAAGCATATTATATTTCCCAGGGCTCCCTTTACATGGAAGGTGCCTACAAAGATGACTCCTGCAAAATTGAACATGGTGATTTCAGGTGGTTTTATTCAAACGGAAGGTTACGTTCCCAGGTAACTTATAGTGATGGAAACAGGGAAGGACTTTTCCTTAGTTTTCATGAAAACGGGATGCTGAAAGATTCTGTTTATTATTCAAAAGGTAAAAAAACAGGAGTAGGCTTAAGCTTTCATTCCAACGGGTACCTTGCCGACTCCACCAATTTCGATGGCAATGGCAATGGCGTGCAGGTAAATTTCTACGATGAGGGCATGCTCCATTTTGCCGGCCACTGGATGCAGGATACATTAAAAAAAGGCCGATGGAAATACTATCATCGCAATGGCAATCTAATGGCTATAGAAGAATTTGATGCAGAAGGAAATAAAACCCTTTTGAACTGTTTTAATGAAAAGGGTGTGCTTCTTGACACCGCGCTTTGCAGTCCGAAAGCCGCATACGTTGATAAAAACAAATACAGGCGTTACCTGGAAAAAAGTTTACAGTCGCTGGTAGACAAAAAAGCTAAAGAAGGCATATCTGGAAGCTTTACCGTTATGCTTAGGTTTTTGGTGAATACAGATGGCAGCATCTCCGAGGTCACACCACTAACAAACTATGGACATGGAATTGAGGATGAAGTGGTGAAAGTATTTAAAGGTTCACCTAAATGGGTTCCGGGAAGACAGTTTGGAAGGCTGGTGAGGACCTACCATACACAGCCCATAAGTTTTGTTATTATTGATTGAACGATGGAAGATTAAATAACTATTTCATCGGATGAACTGATTTATCCTTAAGATCCAGGGCATTATTTGTTGCTATGGCTCATTAAAGGTTTTGTAAAAACAGAGACTAACGCAATATGCGTTAACCGTATGAAATATTGTTTGTTTTAAACATCTTCAAAAATCTAATCTTCAAATCTGCGCAATTAACAGGAAATATCATAAAAAAAGCCGTTCTCACGAACAGCTTTTTCAAATGAATTCAACACTTTTAGAATGGAAGATCGTCGGAAACTTCTTCGGCAGTGGTATTTACCGGTTCTGAAGTTTTTGACGGCGTTTGCTGTTCATAATTGCCTCCGCCGGCATTATCGCTCTTCTTACCCAGCAACTGCACTTCTCTTACCCTTAATGTTAAAGAAGCCCCAGGCGTTCCGTCATTTCTTTGATAACTCCTGACTTCCGGATTTCCTTCAACATATACCAGCTGACCTTTCACCAGGTAAGGCGCTATCGCAGTTCTGTCCGTCCAATAACCACAATCCACCCAGGTGGTTCTTTCCTGGAGTACACCCTGGCTATCTTTGAATTTTTCACTATGCGCTACAGTGAAATTGATAACGTTCTTCCCATTTACCTGGTTTACAGTGCAATCTTTCCCCAAATGGCCAATAACCTGCATCTTAATCATAATAATCAATTGTAAAGTGAATGTATGCGTCCCGGTTTCCCCGGAATAATAACAAAGTAAAAATAAGCCAGAAACCAAGGCTTCTCAGGAGAAATTAATCACATATTGTTGAGATTTTCCTTTCACTTACCTGGCTGATTCCCCACTGATGATATTTCCAAAAAATATAGCATTTGTAAACAGCCTGGTGCTTCCCAGCCAGAAAGCCCTAAGATTGGTATTGTCTGCAATGGATATCACCCTTCCCCGGCCCAAGGCATTTACGATCACAGCCGCCGAATTCTCGAGTTGCTGCTGGTTCTCTTTACTGGCCCAGCCACTTACCAATGGATGCTTACCATAACGGAATGGCGTAGCATAGGGATTCTTGCTTTTTTCCATGTATATTTTATTTGCCTTAAAAAGACTTACCTCGGGTTTATGATAACCATAGGCCAGCGGATGCGTAAGATCCACCTCTGCCCTTGCAATGATCCCACTCATTCTTTGAGAACCCACCTGCTGGTCAAACTGCGCATAAGGAAGAAAACGGGTACTGTCGGAAGGCTTTTGCTTTTTAAAACTTACCGATGCTATTCCATTTTGCGCTGCCCAGTTCACGGCACGCTCAAAAACGATCAGTGTTCCGCCCGACTGTACCCAGGACCTGAGTTTGTCCCTGTTCAACTCATTATATGTTCCATCAACCAGCACAAGTGTATTATACTTCGATATATCAATTCGGTTAAAAATTGAAGGCTCCAGGTGACTTAAAGATATCTCGTATCGCTGGTCAAGTAAATGCCATACTTCACCCGCATCCAGGGCATTCACGCCAGTTCCGGTGATCATGGCTATGGAAGGTTTTGTAAGCACATCAAAATTATTGCTGCCTAAATCACTCCCCGACACAACAGATCCTGTGGCAACTGCATCAATATTTACCCCAAACTTTGTAGTGACTTTTTGAAGCATGCTGTAAATTTCATCTGCTGATTTTTCCTGCATGCTCACAGGAATAAAAATGGTTCCCGCATCATAATTTTTAATGCTGCCTTCTATATTTATATTAAATGGATTGGTAGCCAGTTTAGCAAGAATACCTTCCTGCTGCAATGCATACAAAGCAGCTGGCGCATTAAAATGATTCCAGTTCAACAAATAACCATAGGCCGATCTTCCATTTATCTTTCCATTTGCTTCAATTGGCTGTTCAATCTTTTCTCCCAGCAGTTCTCTCTTATATTGTTTTGTTGTTAATGGCTGATGACTGATGCCAAACGCAAGTGGCATGGTCCAGGAAGTGATATCGTAAAAAATACTGTCCTTATACTCCAGTGTTTTTTCAAATATGGATCTTAATAATAAAAATTGTGTCTGCTGAAAAGGAACAATAAAACTGTTTTCTTTCCTGAAAACCTCATTTCCCTGCTGCAGGTCTATGTTTAACCTGAACACATCTATCTTATGCTGCAGTAACATATTTGCGAATATCCCTGACCGTTCGGGGTCTTTTTCATCACCAAAAACATAGGCCTTAACACCATAGGCAGTTGATTCTTTATCAGCCTGTTTATAAAAATCTCTTTGCCATTGTAAAAATTCTTTTCGCAAAGCATTTGCACCTTTCAGCGTGGAAAGTGTTGTTACAAACTGGTTGCGTATGGTGAATGGAAATGTTAGCAGACCGTTATCGGTTTGCTGGGCATGTCCGCGCGATGATGCCTGTTCAAACAAAATTCCTATAGCGCCATTAATATCGGGATAGGTAGATCCTTTTCCATAATAAAAATCATCGTAGTTCTCCCTTGTAAAATAGAGAGAACCGATCCTGTCGAGATAGGCGCCGTGATATTTTCCCAATGCTGCGGTAAGTTCCTGGTTCTTTGGCGGCGTTAATGGATTTACTCTTGATGGTACGCCCGGTTGAAAAAAGAAGGTGGCATTGCTTCCCTGCTCGTGGTGATCGGTGAGGATATTGGGTTTCCATAAATGAAACCATTTCAATCGGTTCCTGCTTTCCACATGTTGTGCCGGCAGCCAGTCGCGGTTCAAATCGAACCAGTAATGATTGAATCTTCCGCCGGGCCACACTTCGTTGAATTCTCTTGAATTGGGATCGGTTACCAAAGCCTTTCCCTTATGCTGGTTTACCCAGGTTGAAAATCTTTGCATGCCATCGGGATTAAACGATGGATCGAAAAGTATTACGGTATTATTCAGCAGATCATCAATTGCTTTTCCTTTGGCCGCAGCCAGGTAATATGCGCTTACCAGTGCTGAATTAGACCCACTGGGTTCATTACCATGAATGGAATGACCAATGTAAACCACAACAGGCATGTTGCTGATATCAACGCCGGAAGAACGCGCAGGATCACTAAGCATTACATGTTGCGTGCGAATTTTTTCCAGGTTGGCATGGTTGGATGGTGAGGTGATGAGCAATAGAACCTGAGGCCTTCCCTCGTAGGTATAGCCCATGGTTTCGAGCCTGATGCGCGAGGGGACTGCCTTTGCCAGGGCGTGCATATAATTCACCAGGCGGTCGTGCGTTACGTGCCACTCGCCCACTTCGTGGTGAATGATCTCTTTAGGTTTGGGAACAGCAGGATCGTATTGAACACTATCGGGTAGAAAATAGGACAGATCCTGTGCAACTGAATTGATACAGGTGATCGTCAGCAGTATGGTGAGAAATTTTTTCATATGCATTATATGAATGAATTTATTGATTAGTGTCCTTTGAAAAAAATCAATTTAAATTTAGCTAATGAAAATATGGATTGCCTTTATATTCCTGCTTTTTTCTGTACGCCTGAATGCAGCCATTGTTGATACGGTAAGTATTTACAGTGCTGCCATGAAAAAAGAACATAAAGCAGTGGTGATTATACCTGACAGCTATAAAAATTCAAAAAAAGAATACCCTGTCGTTTATTTATTGCATGGCTATTAGGGTGATTATGCCAACTGGATCAAAAGAGTTCCGGGATTGCAGCATCAGTCTGACCTGCACCAGCAGATCATTGTTTGTCCGGATGGCGGTTATAGCAGCTGGTATCTTAACAGCCCGATAGATTCCTCCATGAAATACGAAACTTACATTGCTGTTGAAGTGGTGCAATATATTGATAAGCACTATCGTACTATTAAAAAGCGTGAAGGACGTGCCATAACCGGTTTGAGCATGGGTGGACATGGAGCTTTATTACTGGCATTCAATCATTCAAAAACTTTTGGAGCAGCGGGAAGTATGAGTGGCGGACTGGACCTGATGCAATCGTCGGTGAAGTATGATTTGATGAAGCGAATTGGTGATACACTAACGTACAGGGATAACTGGGAAAAGTTTTCGATGATATCAAGAATTGAAAAAGGTTCTGAACTTCCACTTGCCATAATGGTTGATTGTGGCACAAGTGATTTCTTTTTTGATGTAAACCGAAATTTTCATTTAAAGATGCTGGAGCTGAAGATACCTCACGATTATATCGAACGTCCGGGCAATCATAGCTGGAATTACTGGTCGAATGCAGTGGAGTATCAGTTGTTGTTTTTCAGGAAGTTTTTTGGTGAATGGTGAGTGGTGAGTGGTGAGTGGTGAATAGTGAATAGTGAATAGTGAATAGTGAATGGATACCCTAGTGGAATCAATCCCGTAGGGATGGTTTGTGAATAGCAAACATTTTTGTATATGCAAACGACACTCACCACTCACCACTCACTACTC
>JAEZCV010000044.1 GCA_023429985.1 Bacteroidota bacterium
GAAGAATACCGCAGGAATTACTCTATCTGCAGTTCTCCTTTCGACAGGAAATTAAAAGTAGCTGTGAAAAAAGTAGAAGGTGGTTCTTTTTCTACTTTTGCAAATGAAGATCTGAAAGCAGGTGAGATATTGGAAGTTCTTCCCCCCACAGGTAACTTTAATACAGAACTAAACCCGCAACAGAAAAAAAATTATGTAGCCTTCGTTGCAGGTAGCGGCATTACACCGGTGCTTTCCATTGTAAAAACTACGCTGCTGACTGAACCCAAAAGCAGTTTCACTCTTGTATATGGAAATCGAACTAAAACCTCCATCATTTTTAAAGAAGAACTGGAAGCACTTAAAGATAAATTTATCGACAGGTTCAGGATTTACCATGTGTTGAGTCGTGAAAAATCAGAAGCTGAAATCAACCATGGAAGAATTGATGTAGATAAACTTGAACTTTTTGCAGACAAGATCATCGACCTTGCTAAAACCAATGAATTCTTCCTTTGCGGCCCCGAAGAAATGATCTTTTGCATTAAGGGGTACCTCTCGGGCAAAGGAGTCCCAGATGAAAAAATACATTTTGAATTATTTACTGTTCCGGGGCAAAAAAAAGCAGGAATTTCAAATACAATTATTCAAACCGATGATGGTCCGAAATCAAAAGTGAGTGTAAAACTCGATGGCATCATGTTCGATTTCGACCTTGGATTTGAAAGCCAGAGCATACTTGATGCAGCATTAAAACAGGGCGCCGACCTTCCTTATGCCTGCAAAGGTGGTGTATGTACAACATGTAAGGCAAAACTGCTGGAAGGCCAGGTAAAAATGGATGTTAACTGGGGCCTTGAACCCGACGAAGTTGCGGCGGGATATATTCTAACTTGTCAAAGCCACCCCTTGACAGAAAAGGTGGTGGTTGATTTTGATGCAAAATAGAATAGTGAATGGTGAATGGTGAATAGTGAATGGTGAGGATCCTGTACTTTCAAACAATTCATTCATCGTAATAACGGCCGAAGTACCTATTCACGATTCACTATTCACCACTCACCATTCACCATTCACTATTCACTACTCACTACTCACTATCTAACAATTCCTTTATTGATTTCTCCACCCAGTAAATTGTATTCGAAGCAAGCCCGCTGGTATGAAAATAAACTTTTCCTTCCTTGTCGATGATGGCATGGGTTGGATATGATTTTATGCCAAGATTTGATGCAATTGTTCTTCCATCAGGTATAATTTTATACTTAAACGGATTTGTTTCCAGGAATTTTTTTATGGCATCTTCCTGGTCAAGGCCAATGGCGGCAAAAATGATATCCTCGTTTTTAAAACTGTCCACCAGGTTATTTAACTCAGGCATTTCAAGTCGGCACGGCCTGCAGTTGATGAACCAGAAATTTAAAACAATGATCTTTTCTTTTGCATTAAATAAGTTTATCAAATCTCCTTCTATATCAACTGCTTTGAATCCCTTTAACTTTTTTCCATTTGTAAATGCACTACTCGGTTTTGGTTTAGGCAATGCTTCCATCCGGGCTTTGTATTCTTCCTCAGTTAAACGAACAATAAAGTATTCGGTATCGGCTTTCCCCGGATTTTCAGCTTTCAATTTATAATGTCCTTTCAACATAAGGCCCTGCCAAACTTCTGCCGGTAAAACCTGGCCCGATGAATCCTTAACCACGCGAATATTGACCTTATTATTTTGAGCATAACCGCCCAGGGAAATTGCAATGAATACCAGGAAAACCAGGAGGCGCATGTAAAAATTTTGGGTTTAAACTAAGAATTCCTCTCAAATATTCATTATTTATTCCATGATTCATGGCTTATTAACAGAAACGGGCCTTAGAATGCTTAAATTTGCCTTTAAGATTTTGCTTTATGTCAGTACAGGAATTAGAGAAAATTTTCCAGGATAAGATCGATGCTGAAATACGCATTGAACCCCGCGACTGGATGCCTGAAAAATACAGGCAAACACTCATTCGCCAGGTGAGCCAGCACGCCCATTCAGAAATTGTGGGCATGCTTCCCGAAGGCAACTGGATCACACGCGCCCCATCATTAAAAAGAAAGCAGATCCTTATTGCAAAAGTTCAGGATGAAGCAGGACATGGGCTTTACCTTTATTCGGCCGCAGAAACATTGGGTATTTCCAGGGATGAAATGATCGAGCAACTGCACAGCGGCAAAGCAAAATATTCTTCCATATTTAATTATCCAACCATTACATGGGCCGACATGGGTGCTATTGGATGGCTGGTTGATGGCGCTGCCATTATGAACCAGGTGCCTTTATGCCGAACATCTTATGGACCTTATAGCCGTGCTATGATAAGGGTTTGTAAAGAAGAAAGTTTTCACCAGCGACAGGGATTTGATGCATTGCTGGTGTTAAGCAAAGGAAATGCAGAGCAACGTGCCATGGTGCAGGATGCAATAGACAGGTGGTGGTGGCCCAGCCTTATGATGTTTGGTCCGCACGACAGCGAAAGCCAGCATAGCGAGCAAAGTATGAAATGGAAGATCAAAAGATTCAGTAACGACGAACTGCGCCAGCGCTTTGTTGATATGATTGCCGAGCAGGTGAAACTTTTAGGCATGACGCTTCCGGATCCTGATTTGAATTGGAATGAAGAAAGACAGCACTATGATTTCGGCAAGATCGACTGGAATGAATTCTGGGAAGTGGTAAAAGGAAATGGACCATGCAATAAACAGCGACTGGACGCCAGAAAAAAAGCATGGGAAGATGGTGCATGGGTGAGAGAAGCCGCCAACGCTCATGCGCAAAAAAGAATTGAACGCAAACAAAAAGCAGCCTGACAATAAGCAAATAAAAATGAAACTTTTTTCTAAAATATATTACGGCGATTACGATGCCATTAAAGGTGGTGCAGGAGGAAAAGAAGAAAATAATTCTTCCGGACAAATTCCTGTAAAAGAAAATATTTCTAAACAAGATAATGAATGGCCTTTATGGGAAGTATTTATCCGTAGCAAACAAGGCCTGGATCATAAACATGTGGGAAGTCTTCACGCGGCCGATGCACATATGGCGGTTGAAAATGCAAGAGATGTTTATACACGCCGACAGGAAGGTGTAAGCATTTGGGTGGTTGAAAGCAAACATATACATGCTTCCAACCCCGATGAAGCTGAGAGTTTTTATGAACCCGCCAACGATAAAATTTACAGGCACCCTACATTCTACGATCTGCCCGACGAAGTAAATCATATGTAGTAACAGCTTGTATTCACCACCTGCCGGCAGGCAGGTTCACTATTCACTATTGACCATTCACTACTATGCATCATCTTTTCACATACGCACTACACCTTGCCGACAACTCACTCATACTCGGGCAAAGAAATGCCGAATGGACAGGTCATGGACCTGTTTTGGAACAGGATATTGCTATCACTAATATTTCATTAGACCTCATTGGCCAGGCAAGAAACTTTTACCAGTATGCTGTTTCGGTATTTAACAAAATGAGTGAATCAGAAAAACAGCACATCGATAAATTATTACCCCGACCATGGAAATCTTTCAACCGCCCACTTGAAGAAGATGATCTTGCCATGTTGCGCGATGAAAACCAATACAGGAATCTTTTGATCTGCGAATTGCCGAAAGGCGACTGGGCTTATACAACTTTAAGGCAATTTTTCTTTTCTACCTATCAATATTTTTTGTTTCAGTCAATGGTTAACGGCCCCGATAAAGAACTTGCAGCCATTGCTGAAAA
Organism: Bacteroidota bacterium; assembly: GCA_023429985.1. Taxonomy (GTDB): domain Bacteria; phylum Bacteroidota; class Bacteroidia; order Chitinophagales; family Chitinophagaceae; genus Flavisolibacter. The sequence continues at coordinate 3,756 of JAEZCV010000044.1, forward strand.
ATCACTGAAAGAAACAGCCTACCATGTTAGATGGAGTGGCGAGTGGGTAATAAGATTGGGCGATGGAACTGATGAAAGCCGTGCACGCATTTTAACTACCCTCACTGATGTTTGGATGTTTACCGGAGAAATGTTTGAAGACTCAGATTTTGAAAATGAAATGCAGTCAATTGCCATTCAGTCGAATTCTGATGATATCAGGAAAAAATGGAAAGAAAAAATAAACTCAGTTTTTTCAGAGGCGGGGCTAGAACTTCCTCAAGCGCCAGCATTTCAATCAGGAGGCAAACATGGCGTACATACCGAATATATGGGTTACCTTCTTTCTGAAATGCAGTATTTACAAAGAACATTTCCTAACGCCACCTGGTAATGATGACGCAGGCTTCATCATATCATTCTGTAACCGAAAAAGAAATCTGGGAAATTTTATCAGATGTAAAAGATCCCGAAATACCTGTATTGTCAGTTATTGACCTGGGGGTTTTAAGAAAGGTTGAAATAAATAAAGAAGAAGGAAACCTAATTCGGGTAACCATAACGCCAACTTATTCCGGCTGTCCGGCCATGGATATAATTTCTATGGATATAAGACTAAAACTTATTGAAAAAGGATACAGGAACGTTGAAGTAAAACAGCAATTATCTCCGGCATGGACAACCGATTGGATGACTGAGGAGGGTAAAGAAAAACTTAAGGCTTTCGGCATTGCTCCTCCCAATCCCAAACAACAATTTTGCAATACTGAAATGTTCCAGGAAGAGGCAGTCGCTTGTCCCAGGTGTAGTTCAAACAATACAAAACTTATCAGCCAGTTTGGCTCCACTGCCTGCAAATCGATGTACAGGTGTTTAGATTGTAAAGAAGCATTTGATTATTTTAAGTGTCATTAATCAAAATCCACCTCCATCTAGCAAGCAGTTAATTATTAGATTTACAGAAAAAATGGACCCGATTCTGATTGAAATAAAAAATGCAGTTGCATATATTACACTTAACCGCCCGGAAAAGTATAATGCTTTCAACAGGAATATGGCATTGATGCTCCAGGAAAAACTGGATGAGTGTAAAGAGGATAGTGCTACCAGGTGTGTGTTGATTTCCGGAGCAGGAAAAGCATTTTCTGCAGGACAGGATCTTGAAGAAGTTGTTGCAGAAGATGGTCCTGATGTAACAACTATTTTAGAAGAACATTATAATCCCGTAATAAAAAAAATTCGCAGTCTTGAAAAACCTGTTATAGCAGCTGTTAATGGCGTTGCAGCAGGTGCCGGAGCCAACATTGCACTCAGCTGCGATATTGTACTTGCCGCCAGGTCTGCATCTTTTATACAGGCTTTCTCAAAAATTGGTTTGATACCTGACAGTGGTGGAACATTTTTTCTTCCGCGATTAGTTGGCTGGCAGAAAGCCTCTGCACTGGCTATGTTAGGAGATAAGGTAGATGCGGAAGACGCAGAAAAAATGGGGATGGTATACAAGGTTTTTGATGATCCTCAATTTTTTGAAAACGTTGAAACCATCGCCGAAAAGCTGGCAGCAATGCCAACCAGGGGACTTGCACTTACAAAACGCGCTTTCAATAATTCTTTCGTAAATAATTATGAAGAACAATTATTAATGGAAGAAGAATTGCAGGCCGCTGCCGGAAATACACACGATTATAACGAAGGCGTGCAGGCATTTCTTGAAAAAAGAAAACCAAACTTTAAAGGCTATTAATGGAAACAAAAAATAACGACCTTCTTGCTGAATCTGTTGTAAACAGGATGATGGAGAAAGACCTTTTCAGCCAGTGGCTGGGCATTCGTGTACTGGAAGTGAAAGAAGGTTACAGCAGGATACAGATGGAACTAAGAGAAGAGATGATCAATGGTTTTGGTATTATTCATGGTGGCATTTGCTTTTCACTTGCCGACAGTGCGTTTGCTTTTGCATGCAACAACAGGAATAATTTATCTGTAGCCCTGGATACCAGTATCAACTTTACCAGATCCACACAACCAGGCGAGATATTAACTGCAGAAGCAAAAGAACTTCACAACGGCCGAAGCACCGGATTATACCATATTACTATTACTAACCAGGATAACACCCAGGTTGCCATATTTAAAGGAACCTGTTTCCGAACAGGTAAAACACTGGTTTGAATTGAAAGAAGCCATTATATCGCTTTTTCAGGATAATCCTCAACTTGCCATATACATCAGCATCCTGTTAAGTATTATTGTTGCTGTTCTTGGATTAGTGCCCAGTGTATTTATTACAGCAGCCAATATTATTTTTTTCGGATTCTGGGAAGGCACGCTTATTTCATTTATTGGAGAAGCCATTGGAGCAATGGTTGCTTTTGTTTTATATAGGAAAGGATTTAAAAAAACGGCTCATGGCAAACTGGAAAAATTTCCTAAACTTATTCGGCTCATTGATGCAGAAGGAACGCAGGCCTTTATGCTTGTGCTGGCCCTAAGATTAATTCCTTTTGTTCCTTCCGGACTCGTAACTTTTGCGGCAGCTATTGGAAAAATTTCACTTCCCGTTTTTTTTATTGCCAGCTCAATTGGAAAACTCCCTGCTTTGTTAATTGAAGCTTATTCGGCTTACCAGGTAACAGAATTTGGCTGGCAGGGTAAAATCATTTTGCTGATCTCGGCTGTGGTGTTGTTGTATGTGGTAATGAAAAAGAAGGCGGCTGAATAGGTGTTGAACAGTTGTTGAATAGTTGTTGAATGGTTGTTGAATAATTGTTGAATAATTGTTGAACAGTTGTTGAATAATTGTTGAACTGTTGTCCACTCACTACTCACTACTCACTACTCACCACTCACTACTCAC
>JAEZCV010000188.1 GCA_023429985.1 Bacteroidota bacterium
ACTCTAATAATAAAGAACTCATCCAGTCGCCCTGCTGTGCTTTTATCAGCGCAACTATGTATTGAAAGTGAGGCCATGCCTTCAAACTATAAATTGTAGCGAAGTCGGAGCCATCATCAAGCTTATAACTTTCATTCAACAATATTTTGAGGGAATCCTTAAAACTTTCATTTCCCGATTCCATTAACGTATAAACTTCTTCAATGCGCGCTTTTAAATATTGCTCCCATTTGCCCAGGTAAGCATTCCCGGAACTATCCGGAAGCTTACTAACTTCTTTTAATGTTTTACTTGCCTTCAGCGATTCATCATAATTTCTTAATAACCTGTCGGCCCTTACCCTGTCATCCATCAAGGAAAGAAAAGCATATACCTGCTCGTCTTCTGTATAAAGGCTTTTATTTAAATAAACATCAAGTGCGCGAAGGATTGTTTCCTTCTGATCCTGTCCATTGCCCACTGCATGATATACCTGCGATAATTTTTCTGCTAACGATAAAAATTCTGTTGAGGTAATAGCTGGTTTAACTCCTGCCGCAAAAGCAGGTTCCATTTCATCGGGCACCAGTTCAAGCAACAAAAATGATTTTAGTGGAAGGATGATCTGCCCTTCCTTATGCTCACTTACTGCCCAATTATAAAAACCCTCCATGATGTTCATATACACACGGTAATATCCCCTGCGTAAGCTTGCATTAAAACCAGGACTGTTATACGCATTACTGTCAATTGCTTCAACCTTTACTTCTTTTATCCTCGAAATAAGTTCATTAAATGTTGCCTTGAAATTATGAGAGCGAATTTCTTCTTCGTTCTGAATATTTGGCGATATGATTAGTGTATATGGATAATAACCTTCAGTGTGTCGTTTAAAATAAGGAAGCGAAATCCATTGTTCAAGATCTACACTTGTTATCAGCCAGTCAACATAAACCAGTCCAAGCTTATCTAAAGGATGCTGAGAATTGCGATGCATCAAAACATAGTATTCATAAGATGCCAGGTATTTTGCTGCCTGGTAAATTTTTGATTTCAGTATTAGCGAAGCATATTCCGAAACTATATAGTTATATGAATAATTCTCTACTTTGCTCATTATTGATCTTCTCAATAAGGAATCCACCGGCATCCATTCATTCATGCGGCCTGCTTTATAATGCAGGTGCATGAGATTAAAAAATGCAACAAAGAAACTGTCTGCAATTACATGCGAAGAATTAGACAGCAATCTTTTCGCTCTTTCCCTGTAATGTTCCTGGCGTTCTCTGTCGAAGTCGTAAAATGAATTAAATAAAAGAATTAGGGCCTTATAATTATTGTACGCCGGTTCCAGCCCATCGAGGTAAACATCAACATGGTTTACCTGCTCGCGTGTTTGAAGACTGTCGTTCTGAAATTTAAATTTATATGCCTCGTTAAGAAAGCTGTCAACCGTGGGTGCAATTGCAGGAAACTGATCCTGGCTTTTTGCTAACATGGATAAATGCAGTAGCAGCAGTAGTAAATAGGGTCGCATTGGCATAAAAATAAAGCTTTTGCAAAGATTAGCTTTTAAAGGGATGCTAAGATTTGAAGGCCTTACTCAAGTGGCTTTCATTTTTGGCTGCTTATTACCCCGTCATATACATTAAAGAAAATAAAAAAATTAACCCACAACCACAAGGAATTATAAATATCAGTTTTTACATTTACTTATGCCTGCTCAAAAAAACATTATTCATCTTGATGATCATACTTTGTTTCAAAAAGGTTTTCAATCCATTTTAAAAAAGCAGAATGATGATTTTTTCGTGTACCAGTTTCAGCATCCTAAAGATGCAATTGAATACATTAATACCTGTCTTGAGCTGAACGTAAAGATCGACCTGGTGATTACTGATTACAATCACCCGGGATTGAATGGTTATGAGTTTGCAAAAAAAATCAGGACGCTTGAAATGGAACACGGAACCTATATTCCTATCCTGCTTTTTACCATGGTTACTATTGATAACCTTAAGATTCAAACCGCACTTTCTGAAACCATTTTTAACCAGGCAATTTCAAAAGCAACGGAAGCCCCGGAGGTGATTGAAGTAATTGAGGATCTTTGCCTGGATTGAATTGAGTGAATGTTGGAGATGTGGGTGGAATATAGTTGAACGTGGTTGAATGGTTGTTGAAGGAATTTTCTAAATCTAGGGTGGTGAAATCTCAAGTGCCCTGCCAAAGCAGCCCTTAGTCTTTCTTACTTAAAGATCCTGTTTATTTAATTGAAATTCAAATGATTGAATTTTAAGGGTGGATCATAACAGGTAGTTTATGCCTTTTCTCCGGCCATTGCGCTATTGATTGATAATCAACGCTGCAAATATTTTACATGGATTTCTATGTAAACAGCAACCAAGTTTATTTATATTTAGAAACGCTTAAACATTTCTGCATGAAACCTCTACTGCTTTTCCTTGCTGCATTCCTGTTCCTGTACAGTTGCAAAAAACAGGATATTCCTGATGGAAATATTACCATTCCTGAAATTGAAAAAGGAATTATCACCGGAAAAATTGTGGCAGCAAATAAAAAAACAGCCGTAAGAAATGCCATCGTTTTTATTACAGACAGCAGCAATGTTTATTCTACCTACACGGATATTAATGGCAATTTTTCACTGGAAGCACCGGCAGGACTTCAAAAACTACATATCCAGTCCGGTTCGGGAAATATTTTTCGTACCGATATAAATGTGATTGTAGTAGCAAAGACCACCACGGCAATATCAACCGAAGCCATACAATTGAACCAGGTTTCTTCCCTTGCTTATATTCCCGGCACTTACGATAAGATTGAAGCTATTTTGATCGACTCCCTTGGCTATAGCGCCACTGAAATCAATTACGCAGCACTGAACAGCATCAACCTTATAAAAGGATTCAGTGCCATTTTTATTAATTGCACCTCTGGCATGAACAGCGACTGGTTAAAAGATTCGGTTCTTGCTGTTTATGTTGCCAATGGAGGCAGCCTGTACACGTCGGATTACGCCGTTTCATCTCTTATTGGTATGGTGGCACCACCATGCCCTAATCCAAGGCCCGGAGGTTTTATTGGAGATAGTTTATTATGTACACAACGTATTGGAACTTCTGGTACACTCAATAATGCCAGCATCACTTCGCCCACATTTCAAACTTATCTGAACAAGAATACCATGAATGTAAAATTCGACCTGGGCTCCTGGGAATCTGTTCAAAATTTTAATTCTAATTTCTGGGAAGTGATGGTAACGCATCCCACGACCAATGCTCCTTTGCTTTTACGAACAGAAAACTATACGAACAGCTCAGCGGGATCAGTGGTGGTTGGACCAGGAAGTAATAATAACATGGTTACCATTTGCCATAAACCACAGGGTTCTTTGCCTGTAACAATTACCATCCCCCAATCGGAACTGGCATTTCACCTGGCCCATGGCGATTCCCAGGGTTCCTGTAACAGCGTAAATGGCGCCGGCAGAATTTATTATACAACTTTCCATAATCATCCAAATGGATTGATCAGCTCAGATATGAAGCATATACTGGACTTTATCATCCTTAATCTTTAATTCCCTACTTTCCGGAATAAGGCGCTGGGTTAATTAGCATAGTCTTTGTATCAACAAGGCATGAGCCAGGCATTTGTACGCGAAAATGATGAACAGTGGTTGCACGAAATACCTCCAACTATGAATGCTTTAGTTTCCTTCCTAACAAGGGAAAATAATGGCATACGTGTTTACGAAAAGAAATCTTTTATTGATAAAAAAACAGGCGAACAGGCACATGAAATGAGCAATGGCCTTAGTTATTCTAAGGACAAGGAAGGGAAATGGATGGTGCTTTAATTATTTGTTTTTCCCTAATTGCTCCAGCAACTCTTTTACTGCCACATCAAGCTGCCTGTCGGTTGTATCGCCAAAATTATTGGAAACCGGAATATCAACCGGCCGTGGTGAAAGCTCCATATTGTTGCCCTTATTGTCGGTAACCTTTATAAATGGTAACCTAACAGAAGTGCCGTCGAACAATGTGATGTTGGATGTATAAATGATCCAGCTGGCAGTGGGTTCTCCCACAATTTTTCCTAACTCCAAACTGCGGTAACCTTCAGAAAAATCTTCGGCATCGGAAAGTGAGTGCTGATTGGTGATTAAAATAGTTGGCGCATCAAGCGCACGTTGGCCTAATTGCACGCGAGCAGGAGCGGTTGGCAATCCTCTTGATGTCATACTCATATAGCCCCGTCTTGCCAGAACGTCAATGGCATAAGCATTTACAAAACCTCCATTGTTATTGCGGATATCCACCACTACACCTTCACGCAAATGATTCTCTGCATCAATGTCCAGGTAAAATTGCTTTAAAGATTCTTCGCTCATATCTATCATATGAACATAGCCTAATCTTCCTCCGCTGATCCTGGTTACATAATCCCTGTTGTTTTGTACCCATTGTTTATACAACAATCCCTTTTCAGCACCCTGGCTTATTGGTTTTACAACAACTTCCCTTGCATTATTTCCATTTGCATTTGAAGAAATTGATAATACAGTTCTTTTATTTACTTTATTCTCCAGCAACTGATCAAGGTTTGATGTGGCAACCA
>JAEZCV010000020.1 GCA_023429985.1 Bacteroidota bacterium
AAAGAAGAACTCATTTTTCCAAGCCTTGCAACCTGTCCGTCGAGCATATCGAACATACCTGCAAATAATATCAATGCCCCGGCCCATCCTATATAACCAAGGTCACCGCGATTGGTTTTTTCTGCTCCCATCACAAACACAAATGCAACACCTATGTTTAAAAGGAAACCAATGATGGTAACCATGTTGGGTGTGAGCCCAATCCTGATCAGCACTTTCACAAATGGATCAATGATCTTATATATTCCGAATTGAAGTTTTACCCTCAAAGGCTTCGTTTCCATAATTTTCTCTTCGTTAACCACAGTCCAAAATAAAAAAATTAAAGCGAAACGCTTTATTTTTTACTGAATACAAATCTTTTCTGCAGGGGGTAGTTGTAAGAAATGGCCATAAACAGCGAGATAAAGACCTTTGAAACTATATAACCAAGGGGAGTATAATGCGTGAGTAAATAAACACCGCTGGTAGTTAATAACAGGTATCCGATCCACACGATCAGGTAACGGAATAATTGTACTTCCGCATGCCTGTCGAGGCTTTTAAATACCCATACCCTGCCCATACTGAAATTGGTTATGCCGCCTGCCAGTGTTCCAATGGCGCTTGACCATACATACCAGAAACCAACTATCTCTACCAGGATGATGGTTGTCCAGTAATCAACCATGGAAGCAACAAAAGAGGCGACCTGCGCCCGTGCAAATGTTTTCATGAAAAGACAGCAGTCATAATAAGCAGTTGTACAATCAGGTTGGTATAAATGCCCGCCAGTACATCATCAGCCATAACACCCCAACCCGAAGGCAATGACTCCGCTCGCCTGATGAATAATGGTTTCACAATATCAAAAAACCGAAACAATATAAAAGCGATCAGCAAATATTCCCAACGTACCGGCACCCATAATAAACTAATGGCCATTCCCGAAACTTCATCCACCACTACCCTGTTGCTGTCCTTGCCCCATTCCTTTTCTACAACAAATGAAGACCATGTTCCTGCAAGCAATAGCACAAGGTTGATAATAACCAGGAAATAATTACTGGTCGCAACATCTTTAGCAATCAACCACCAGGCAAGGCAAAAAAACAATGCTGCCACTGTTCCCGCTCCTTTCCTGATATAGCCAATGCCAAAATTTGTGGCGACCAGTTTGGCAATTACCATCATAATGCTTCAACCAGGTCCTGGTAGTAATCCAGTCCAAGGTGTGTGATGAGATCTTCTCCCATCATATGCCTTAATGTATTCTGCAGTTTGATCAACTGTTTGAAAATATCGTGTTCCGGGCGCAGACCAGGAGCAGTTTGCGGTGATTTAAAATAGAATGACAACCATTCCTGTATTCCCGACATCTGAGCTCTTTTGGCAAGATCTGCAAACAAGGCAAGATCTAAAACAATGGGAGCAGCCAGAATAGAATCGCGGCAAAGGAAATTGATCTTGATCTGCATTTTATAACCCAGCCATCCGAAGATGTCGATATTGTCCCAGCTTTCCTTATTATCGCCATGAGGAGGATAATAATTGATCCTTACTTTATGATAGATATCACCGTAAAGTTCAGGGTTGATATCCGGCTGCAGAATATCTTCCAGCACACTGAGTTTGGAAACTTCCTTGGTTTTAAAATTATCCGGGTGATCCAATACATAACCATCTCGGTTACCCAGGATGTTAGAGGAAAACCAGCCATTAATGCCAAGTGCACGTGCATGCAATCCCGGAGCAAGAATGGTTTTCATTAAGGTTTGCCCGGTTTTGAAATCCTTACCACCAATTGGTGTTCCTGTTTCTTTGGCAAGATCTATCAGTGCAGGAATATCGCAGGTAAGATTAGGAGCACCGTTCATAAACGGAACGCCTAATTTGATGGCTGCATAAGCATAGATCATGGAAGGTGAAATGGCAGCATCATTATCTTTCAGTCCCTGCTCAAAACTTTCAATGGTTTCATGCACGGCAGAAACTTCAATATATTTTTCTGTTGATCCACACCAAACCATTACAATTCTTGCACAGTCGTTGGCATCTTTGAAGTTTTCAATATCATCCATTACAGCTTTGGCAAGATCCCATTTGGTAGCTGCTTCTTTAATATGATCGCCATCGAGATTTGATATGTATGATTTATCAAAAACAGCTTTCATTGGTTTGATGGCTTCCAGTTCGGGCTTTACGGCGTGCAGCAACATAGGTTCAAGAACCTTTGCTTTTGATGCAGCTTCAAAAACATTATCGCTGTATACATCCCATCCACCAAAAACTATATTTTCCAGTTCAGTAAGCGGAACAAATTCCTTAATCTTCGGATACCTGTTCTCGGTCCTTTTTCCCAAACGGATATTACCCATTTGCGTTAGGGAACCAACAGGCTGGGAAAGGCCCTTCTTAACTGCCTCCACACCAGCTATAACGGTAGTGGCAACAGCGCCTAAACCAGGGATAAGCACACCCAGTTTACCATCAGCTTTTTCAATCGCTTGACTCATTTAATGATTTTTACTTATTAATAATTGTCAAATATAAGAAGCCTGAACAGACACATCAAAACTTGGGGAAGATTTGATTTAAACGGTATGGGAATGAGAGAGCTAAGGAGGTCAGGAATCTTCGGACTTATCCTTTTTACCAAAAAGCTTGTCGAAGAACTTTTTAAGTCCTTTTTTAGGTTTTTCCTCCTTCTCCTCTTTCTCTTTCTCTTTCTCTTTCTCTTTCTCTGTGTTGGTAGCAGGAAGCATTTTTAACGAATCTTCCCTGTAATGTGATTTTACAAGGGCAGGCTTTGCATATAAGCTGATACTGTTCACCATGCGATGATGGGCATTTTCACGCCATATTGGAGTTTGCAAAGGAAGTTCAACGGGTTCACCAAGGGCAGATACCTGGTTTTTAGATAGTTTTTCTGTAGCGATCCATGCTTTTTGTGCCTGCTGGTAGAAAAAATATTCCCCCGAATTGCGGTTGAGATACACATTAGCCTCGGGATAATAATACACCGTCTGGTGCTGTTTTCCTTTATTATTACTGATGGAAGAATAGGCAAAAAAGGCAATGACCAAACCAATAATGAGCGCCAGGGCAATTTTCATGGGGTGAAAGGGGCAAGAAATGTTCCAAATTAGCAAATTTGCTAATTCGCTAATTTGTTAATTATAGTCTTCGCTATACTATCCCCCTCGGCAGCCGCCTCTCTTAATAAACGCGTACCCTCAAATACATTCCTTTGATAACTGCAATTCTCATATTCGTTGGCAGCAAGTATCTGCCTATTGTCAGCAAAGACCAGTAAAAATCCAAGCGTGCGCTTGGCAGGTGCATATCCTCTTTTGGATGACTGCTCCAGGTAATTCCAGGAAGTGGCACAATCCTGCTCCTCAACCATTTTCTTTAATCCCAGGTTGCCAAGCTGGTAAACAGCACCGGGAACCCCGGTTGCAGCAAGCTGCTTATAAATATTCACCGCCGGCTCAATTTGTCCTGTTGCTAATAGTGTTGCTGCATCTTCCAGTCTTAATTCAACATCAGTATTATTCGGCTGCATATTAATGGCTGAAGAATCTCTTTGAGATGAGATCATTTGCAGGTCGGATTTTTGCAACCAGCCTTTTGAAAACTGCCCGGCTGCATTTGTGAATTCGGTATAAATAAAACCATTCTTATCATCCAGGGCCATCACTACATCGTTTGATGGAACCATGAATGCATTTCTCCTTGCTGCATCATCCGGTTCAGTATGAAAATAAGCACGCGCAGATCTTACCATATATTGTCCAAATGATTTACGCGGGGTAATCACTGACTGTTCATTTTCATCAATGTTATTGTCTTCCGTATTTTTTTTAGATTGAATAAAATACCAGAGAAAAGCGGCACTAACAAGCAAGAGCAAGGCTGCCAGAATTTTATTGACACCCGTTTTTGAATGCGAAGGATCTTTCCTTCTTAACAACCGGTTTTCATTTCTAAGCTTTTCATTTTCTTTTTGAATACCGGTAAGCGCTTTTGCGGCAAGATCGTGATCGGCAAAAGATGAAACACGGTTATAAACAACCTGGTTATGTAATTCAATTCCATTGGCAAACCTGTCGGCCGGCTTTTTTTCAAGACACCTGTAAATGGTTTTCACCAGCCATGCAGGCACCTGCATTTGCTCGGCTCTTTTTTCCGGCGGCCAGCTTTCAGGCATGTGTTCTTCTCTTAACTGCAAGAGGTCAGGAACTTTATTTTCCAGGTGCGCTACCATTACATCATTCCGGGACGTTTCACCTCTGTCCTTTAAAGGAAACGGAACTGTTCCTGCAAGTAATTCAAATAAAACAATTCCAAAACTGTAAACATCGGTCTGGAAAAGCATTTGTCCTGTGTTTTGCTCCGGCGCCATAAATTCAATGGCACCTGCCTGCCGCATGCTGGTTCTTCTTTGTTCATCGGACATGATGGCCATTCCAAAATCCAGCAATACATAATGTGCCGAATGAATATTGTATTTGATGTTGTTGGTTTTTATATCACCATGTTTAACATCAACCCTGTGACAATGAGCCAGTGCATTGGAAAGGTCTTCCGCAACACGCACTGCTTCCTTAATGGTAAATACCGGTTCGTGTGGAGGCCTGAGTAGTTCTTCAAGATCGGGACCTTCAATAAATTCCATTTCAATAAAAGGAAATGATCCCGTTTCAGTGATCCCTGAACTTAATATCCTAACAACATTGGGATTTGGTTTTTCATTTACCTTTTTAAGCTTTGAAACCTCATTACTGAAATCCATATAATGCCTGTCGGCCGGAGACTCTGTTTGCACAGGTGTGGGCAGCAGTTTTACGGCAGTGATGATCTCACCAAAGCGCCTGGCTTTATAAACAGAACCTTGGCCGCCTGTTTTTAAAGCACCCATATTTTCAAGGCCTTCGGTAATGGTAAACAGTTTTGCCATACAGTATATCAGGAATTACTATGCCAGCTAATTAGCGCGTACAAGATCGGATTTCTTTAACCAGCCTTTTGATGTTTGTCCTCTTGGGTTGGTAAATTCAACATATATAAAACCATTTCTATCCTCCAGGGCAGTGATCACTTCATTGGAAGGAATCATGTAAGCATCTCTTCTTGAACCTTCATTGGGTTCATTATGAAAATAAGCTCTTGATATAACAGAATATTGTTGCAATAAAGATCCGGCACTTGAATCTGCACTGGCAGGTGCCGTATCGTATGTAAGCGGATCGGTAGGTGGTGGAACAGGCAATTGCGGTTCGGGCTCCGGCCTGCTTTCATTCCCGGTTTCATTGCGAGGTTCGGTGGATTGTTCCGGATTTTGATTTAAGGAAGATGTATCTGTAAGCTGCACATTATTTTCAGACATTGCGTCCCGATCATTTCCATTAATGATGGTATAGGCTGCAAATGCAGCAAGCAAGGTAGATATCAGCAACAGTATATAAAATGCTGCAGCAGGAACACCTTTACGGCCTTCGTTCATATTGCTGTATCTATATTGCTGCAATTCGTTTAGCTGCTGATCGAGGTTGGCACGCAATTCAGCGATCTCCTGCTTTTGCCTGCTAACAGTTTGAAGCAGCTCCTGGTTTTCCTTCTTTAAATTATCTTCTTTTAATTCCGCTGCAAAACCTGCAGGCACCAGGTTTTCTTTGTTGCCTGATTTATTTTCCTTAATGAACCGGTATAGTTCTTTCCCATTGGCAAATCTTTCTGCAGGATCTTTTGCCAGGCATTTGCTGATCATTACCATCATCCAGGAAGGAATGCGCAATTCCTGTTCTTTCTTTGATGCAGGCCAGTCTGCAGGCATGTGTTGTTTTCGCAGGGCCAGGAGGCTTGGAGGCTGCGTTTCCATATGCGCCAGCATCACAGCGTTACGTGATCTTTCGCTTTTATCTTTTAATGGAAAAGGAACTGTTCCGGCAAGTAATTCAAACATTACGATACCAAAACTATACACATCGGTTTCGTACAACATCTTGCCTTCGTTCTGCTCTGGGGCCATAAATTCAATGGCGCCTGCATGACGAAGACTTGTTCTTCTTTGCTCATCACTCATGATGGCAAGTCCGAAATCAAGCAAAACATAATTGGCCGTTTGAATATTGTACTTAACATTATTGCTTTTAATATCACCATGTTTAACTTCTACATGATGACAATGAGCAATAGCATTTGAAAGATGTTCTGCAACTTTAATGGCCTGTTGAATTAAGAATACCGGTTCGTGGGGAGGTTTCAGTAATTCTTCCAGTTCGGGACCTTCAATAAATTCCATTTCAATGAAAGGAAAGTTGCCGGTATCGGTAACGCCCGAACTTAATATGCGCACAACGTGCGGGCTTGAACTTTGATTAACCCTTTTCAGCTTTTCAACTTCATTTCGAAAATCGCGGTAATTCTTATCATCCTCACTTTCGCTGTGAATAGGTGTAGGCAAAAGTTTAATGGCAGTGATCACGCCATTTTCGCGACGGCCTTTATAAACAGAGCCCTGTCCGCCCATTTTCAATGCGCCCATATTCTCCAGGCCTTCTGTAATTGTAAAGAGTTTTGCCATTATAATGTTCTTTCTTCTTCGAAATAACTGAATTCAATCAAGGCTGATTCACCAAGCAGGATCTGGTCGCCTTCTTTTAATGAATAACCAAAATTGGTAGTGTACAGTTTCACCGGGTTGGTTTCATTTACGGAGCGCACTTTTACTTTATTGCCCGGAGGAACACCACCTTCATCGGCAAACAACATAAATGTTCCGGAGTCATTGTCAAATTCGATATGCGCATGCTGCCGGCTCACAAATTTGTTATGAGGGTCATCACCCGTAAATGCAATATCATTTTTACGGAAGAATCCTGTTGCTGTTTGCGTTTGCTTTTCCCTGCCAATACAAACTCTGCCTGAAGAAGAACTGATCCTGTAAACAGGTTTTTCACTTCCACCTGCCCTCACCTTTAAATAAGCAACAGCAGATTTTTGAACAGTAGATTTTTTGGTTGAAATGAAAAGGCCGGCATCTATCCCGATTATTGTTTTTGCTTCTCTCGGAAGTGTATCAACAAACTGAACTTCAAAAGTCCAGTCGGGAGGAAGTTGCACATCGTAATCATCGGCAATGCGCTGTATTTCTTCATTGCGGAATCTGCCAGGTTCATCGTAATAAATGGCCGATTCGTAAAAGGGTTTTTCTTCTTCCCTGCAGGTAATATATAAATGCATACCGCGAAAATTACTTCCTTCGCCCCCTTCCACTTTTTTCAGTCTTTCTTTAATGAATAATAAAATCTCATCACGGATGCGTTTAGCATCTTTCGAAGTTTTATTATCACTGTTATTAAAAATATCGAGCATAATTATTCTGGAATTTCTGGTTTTCCTGCAGGTTGAAATCCTTTGATATAACCTCTTTGCAGCAATTTAGGAATGATATGTTTACCGGCCAGCTTTACGGCCTCACTTGATCCTTTTGCTTTTTCAATTCTAATACAAACCACAATATTTCCCTGCCCGTTAGCTTTAGGGGCAAAAAAAACATACCAGCCGTCGTTGATCCTTTCTCCCTTCCATATCCGCTCGGGCGTTCCGGTTTTTCCTGCCACACTAATTCCAAGATGCCGGAACTTGCCTTCACTCTGTTTGATCATATATTTTTGAATAACAGGCCCATATTGCGGATCGGATGCAACGGGAACAGGTTCTTTAGTTCCTAAAGCTGAATCACTCACCTTCATAACAAAACGGTTGGGAACCAGCATACCATTGTTTGAAATTGATGCAGCCAGCCTTGCAACAGAAGCAGGGGTAGAAATGAGTTCACCCTGTCCCCACGCCATTCCTGAAATTCCTCTGCCACGTGTACGACGAATATTTGCCGGGTTGTAGGAGTTGATACTTCTGAACTCTGTTTCGCGCCATAACTGCCACCAGTTATCTTCCCTGGAAACGGCTTCCGGACTTCTTCCATAATAATAACCACCAACACCGCGCAGGAACATTCCGGTTTTCAAATATATCCTTGCCATTTCTTCCTCCAGTCTTTCTTCATTTGCAATTTTAATAAAGTAGGAATTGTTTGATTTTACCAGTGCTCTTTCCAGGGAAATGTTTCCGGCTTCATCGGGTTCGAGGCTTCTTACACGAATGAGGTCACCGGGACGAATAACAATGTTTTTCCTTGTTGCATTCATACCCAGTTTATTGAATGCAGCGAGTGTTGTTGCCAGTTTTGCAGTGGAACCAGGCTGTGTGGCAACTGTAAATCCAAGATCTGCATTGGTATTCCAACCTGCAAGACGGTTTTGCTCTGCAACAGGCATGGTAAGTAATTCCCAGTTGTTAACCTGGGGCAAAGGATAATTTGCAGAGGCAATCACATCACCCGTTACATCTTCCATGATCACCACGGAAACCCTGTTGTCGGAAAGTGAATCATCCAATGCAAAATCTTTTTGAATGCTGGTTTGCAAAGAAGCATCCATGGTAAGTTGCACATCGCGGTTGCGGTTCTTAAATGCATCTACTTCTTTACTGTTGATACCCGCGATCAGCAATGGAGCAATGGCACTGTAGTCAATTTTTGATACCGCCATTTCTACCGTTGTTCTTGGCAAAAATCTTTTCTCCCTGAATCGAGTTGCACTTACCATTGAACTGGTTAATGGCGCTTCAAAACCACGAAGCTCAGCTTCGTGCTGGTATTCGGCAAAATATCCATTGAGTCCTCCCCTGAATACACCTGTATTGGCATCGCCAATCCAGAAGAACATATGTTCTTCAAATGGATAATACCTGTCGAGCCTTTTTCTCGACAGCAATTGAATATTCAAAGGATCTATAC
>JAEZCV010000034.1 GCA_023429985.1 Bacteroidota bacterium
ACTATAAGGGGGCCGGTAAGAAAAGGGCCAAGGGATGATAACACTCCATATATTAATCCCCATATCAAAAATTTTTCAGCTGCATATTTTCCAATTCCTGCTTTCCAAACAAGCAATGCCAGGTAAAATATTGCTACCAGGGAAACTGTTGAAAAAACGATGCTTATGAAACTATATCCACCTGCAGGAAAACTAACCAACATTCCATAAGCCGACAGCAGGAACATGAAAGAAAGGCGCCTCCAGTGCTTAATTGAATACCTGTTTGCCAGTGAAGGAAAATATCTTAATACCAGGGAAAACAATACAGGCATAACCCATCCTCCAAAGGCAAAGTGAGAATGGCCATGCAATAGATTTTTAAATTCAAGTGGTAAAGGAAAAAAGAAATACCCTCTCAGGGCCAGACCCGAAATGGCAACAATAAACAAATTCAGCAGGCTGAACCCCAATAAAATATTGTAAAGCTTTTTTATGGCCGGATCATGATGTTGAGGTGTTGCTATGAGCATGGGCAAACTTCCTGAAAATGCCGGGCGGAAAACCTATTACAGATCATTTTTAAAGTTGATGGATGTCATTTTGGGCGATTCATGCAGGGAAAATTACAGGTCAGGCAGGCTTGCGTTTGCATGGCAAACAGCGTGGATGAAATTTGCTTTAAATCTTAAAAATGAAAAGATTTTCATTCATTAAAAATTTCCGGATCGCCGGCCTGGTTTTAACTACATGCTTTGCCCTTTTGTCGTTTACAATTGTAAGTGGAGATGTATGGCAAATGCTGGGAATAAGCAGGGAAAAAGGAAGTATTAATATAAAAGAAAGTTTTATACATGGATATCTCCATTATTATGGAGTGAAGAACCCGGGTAACATTTCTATAAACAACAGGCAGGCCATAACAAATGAATTATTACCAATAAGCAAGGAGCTGGTAAACACTGAAGGCTTTATAAGGGAATATGAAAAGCTGAGGAATGCGGCATTGCCCGCAGAACCAATTATAAAACAATTCACCAAGGAATCTATAAGGAAGGAAAGGATCGCCGAAACAGAAAAAGCAATAAAGGAAACGGAATTAAATATCAGCAAATCAACCGCCGACATGGCTAAAGCCCTGCAACCCCTGGTGGAAATGCTGAAGAAAAACCTGGAAGATTATAAAAACCCGGACAGTGAAATGATTGAAATGATGTACCAGGGCGAGAAAATGAACCAGGCCGCTACCTACAATAACTACCAGCAGCGCTATAACCAGTGGATAAAAGATTATCCAAAAGATCATAAAGCATTCATTAAAAAAAGACTTGAAAAATTTATTGTCCTGGCCAAAACCGTTGATTTTAATGCACCTTTAAAACAGGTAAATAATAAGAAAAAGTTTGTCAATCCTGCATATGAAGCCAAAGGTGAAGACTGGAAGCAGATATACAGGGCCGGGAAAGAAGTAATAGTTCCGGCTTTAGAATTTGCAGAGCAGTGGATGAAGGAATTAGAATAAAGTAAAAAAGACCTATAAAAGCTGGAAAGATCCAGGTAACATATCTAAGGAAATCATTAAGCAGGAGTAGCCGGTAGCCAAAAGCTTCCGGCTTTTTATTTAAGGAACTTGTTTTGCATGATAAAATGATTATTATCATATTTGAGTCAATTTTCTGTCACAAAATGCAGAAAGTCTTCAAAATAGTTTTGTCAAACTAAAAAATCATCAATCCATGCAGGATATGTCCAAAACAAACGAGTCGCGGTTAGCTTCTGATCCCGGCTTTGACGAAGCAGAATTCGACAGGAATTTTAAACCCAAAGGAGCCGTTGCCTTTTTTATTCTCCTGGTAATACTTGGAGCAATTATATGGTATGGCATTTATTTTTTAATGCTCGCAAGAGCCTAAATCAAGCATATGTTTCTGGATAAATTTGAAAAGCGAGTTATCATGATAACAGGGGCTGTGCTTTCCCTGTTCATTTTCTCTATGTTATATGGAAGAAGCAAATACAATGATCTTCCCGAATGTTTGCCTTATGACAAGGCATTTGAGGAGCCCAAAGTTGTAAAGCTGGATGAAAAGACCTACCAGGTTTATGCCGTGGCATCTATGTGGCAGTTTCAGCCCGCAAAAATTTACATTCCCGTTGGAAGTGAAGTTGATTTCTTTCTTTCATCAAAGGACGTAGTTCATGGCTTTAACATTGCCGAAAAAAATGTAAACCTCATGGCAGTTTATGGCAACATAAATAAGCAGACCGTAAAATTTGACAAACCGGGTGTATATAAAATAACCTGTCATGAATATTGCGGTGTAGGTCACCAGAACATGCAATCAGAAGTAATTGTAAACGATCCTTCCATCAAATAAAACAAGCCAACTAATTTATATGCAGATCTCAACATCATTGAAAAGACTTATATACTGGCAACTCGGTATACCTTTAGCTCTTTTATCCATTGGAATTTATCATGGCCTGATGCAGGTAATTTACCGCGCCGGTGTTTTAAGAGATTCATCATTTGCAAAACTGGATTACTACCAGGGCCTCACACTTCATGGCGTGATCAATGCAGTTGTGGTAACCACATTTTTCGCGGTGGCTTTTGGCCATGGTGTAATGGCATTTTACTTAAAAAAAGAACCCAATAAAAAAGTAGCCTGGATCAGTTTCTGGTTAATGACGATTGGAACCTTAATGGCGGCATGGGCCATGCTCGCCGGTAAAGCTTCTGTATTGTATACTTTTTACCCGCCATTAAAAGGGCATCCATTTTTTTACCTGGGTGCAGCATTATTAATTATAGGCTCCTGGATACCCTTGTTCGACTGGGCGCGTATGTACCGCTAATGGAAAAGAGAAAACCCACATACCAAAACGCCACTTGCGGTTTTAGGCACGCTGGTAAATTTTATTATCTGGTTTGTGTGTACGCTTGCCGTAGCTTATGAAGTACTGGTATTATTACTTCCCTGGTCAATGGGTTATACAACCATAAATGTAACACTGGCAAGAACATTATTCTGGTTCTTTGGTCACGCATTAGTGTACTTCTGGTTATTGCCTGCTTACATCATGTTTTATAATTTCCTTCCAAAGCTGGCAGGTGGAAAATTATTTTCCGATACGGCAGGAAGAATTGCATTGTTTGGATTCTTATTGCTTTCCATTCCTGTTGGCGTTCACCACCAGTTCTCCGACCCATCCATTACCAAAGGCATTAAATTATTCCAGAGCATATTAACCTTTGGAGTGGCAATTCCAAGTTTCATTACTGCCTTTACCATTGCGGCAACACTGGAACATGCAGGAAGAAGAAGAGGAGCGAAAGGCCTGCTGGGATTCTTTAAAAAGCTTCCCTATTTAGATCCTAACAGGTTTATGTTCGGATATCTTATTTGTGGTTTGATCCTTTTCATTTTTGGAGGGCTTACCGGAATGGTGAATGCCTCAAGTGAATTAAATAATGTAGTTCATAATACAGCATGGCTTCCCGGTCACTTTCACATGACCGTGGCCGGGCCGGTTTTCCTGGGCATTATTGGAATGAGCGTTTATATGTATTCTAAAATGTCGGGAAAGAAGATCTTCATGCCTAAAATAAATGTGATCATCCCTTATATATGGAGCATTGGCATTCTCATTTTCTCTACAGGTTTGTCATGGGGAGGATTGATAGGTGAACCAAGGCGCACCAATCTTGGTATGACTTACCTGAATCCCGATCATGAATTGTTTACACCGGAGTGGGTACCTACCACTATGTTAGGCTTACTGGGTGGTATTATTATGTTTATTGCAGCAATGCTTTTCCTGGTTGTATTTTTTGGAACCATGTTCCGGAAAAGAACGCAGGAAGCTGCACTGGAATTCCCCGTAAGTGAAAGTTTGCACAATGAGAAAAGAATTCCTTTGCTTGATACATTCAAGCCCTGGCTTATTGCCATGGCAGTACTGCTGGCAGTTGCTTACATCCCTGCATTTTTGGATGCCACTAAAAATCCGGGTCCCGGAGCACCGCAGTTCACCCCCGAAAACCCAGTTCCTGTACATCCTTCAAAAGGAAAGGCAAAGCCAACAGGCAGTTTGGAAACAACAGTGATTTTAGCAGATAAGCGATGAAGAACAATTACAGCGCATGGATATTTATGGCCGCCGTTTTCGTTATTTCATTTTCGGTATTTGGTGTAGTGAAATGGTACGAAAATAAATTTACCAGGCTCCCGGTTTTGGTTGGTGAAGGTCACGTAATCCAGGATTACGACCTCACCGACCATAACGGGAAATCTGCAACTGATGGTGCCCTTGAAAATAAAATCACGGTAGTAGATTTTTTCTTTACCCACTGCCCGGTTGTTTGTCCGAAAATGACAAGAAGCATGAAAAGGGTGCAGCAAACATTTTCCGACAAGGAGAATTTACAACTACTGTCTTTTACTGTAGATCCGGAAAGAGATAACCCCGAAAGGTTAAGAGATTATAGGAAGAAGATGGATATAGGAAGAAACTGGACCATGATCACCGGTTCAAAAAAAGAAATTTACAGGCTTGCAAGAAACAGTTTTAAAATTGTGGCAACCGATGGTGATGGCGGCCCTGATGATTTTATTCACAGTGAACTACTGGTTCTTATAGACAAGAACAAACAGATACGCGGTTATTATAATGGAACCATTCCCTCGGAAGTAAATGATCTTTTAAGAGATTTTCAGCGACTTGAAAAAGAATAAAATAAGCTGATAAAAATCATATCCTGCATTGTTTCATGTAATAAAATTTCTTCCTGCCGATGGTGAATTTTGCTACATAATAACAGAACAATGAACAGAATATTCATCCTTGCAGCTATCTTATTATTCAGCACTTCATTAATATATGCCGCGCCTCCTGTTGAAGAAGGAAAACAAATTTTTGCAGCCCGTTGCGCGGCCTGCCATAATATCAATAAAACACTTACAGGGCCTGCACTTGCAGGTATTGATGAAAGGAGATCGATCGACTGGATCGTAAAATTTGTGCATTCTTCTCAATCACTAATTAGCAGTGGAGATAAAGATGCCATTGAAGTATTTGAAAAATTCAATAAAATTCCAATGCCCGATCATTCCGATCTCAGTGAAGCCTCGGTAAAAAGCATTGTTGAATACATTAAATCAGAATCAGTAGAAGTAACCAACGAAGAACCATTTGCAAGGCCAGGTAAACTAAGGCCGGCTTACACTCCGCTAAGCATTGGAAATTATGGATTCTTTCTAAGCTTTCTATTAGCCGTGGGATTAATGATTGGAGGACTATTATTTGCGGTAAATGTAAAAGATCTGCAACGCAAAACAAATAACTGGAAATAACAATAACCCGTACCCATCAATTAAAACTGCTTTTACGGCAGTTTTTTTTTGCGCCTATATTTGAGCATGCAAATTGATATTATTACCGTTTTGCCGGAATTACTCGAAAGTCCGCTTTCCCATTCTATTATGAAAAGGGCAAAAGAAAAAGGATTGCTGAAGGTAGATATTCATAACCTGAGACAATGGGCAGTAAATGAATATGGACAGGTGGATGATTACCAGTATGGCGGCGGTGCCGGCATGGTGATGATGTGCGAGCCCATAACAAAAGCAATTGAGGAACTGCAGAAAAATAAAAAATTTGACGAGATCATCTATCTCACTCCCGATGGTGAAAAATTAGACCAGAAGATGGCCAACCAGTTATCGTTGAAAGAAAATCTTTTAATGATCTGCGGTCATTATAAAGGAATTGATGAAAGGATCAGGGAGCATTTTATCACCAGGGAAATTTCAATTGGAGATTATGTTTTAAGTGGCGGTGAACTGGCAGCTGCCGTGGTGGTAGATGCTGTAGGAAGGTTACTTCCGGGTGTATTGAATGATGAAACATCTGCACTTACCGATTCCTTCCAGGATAATTTACTTGCACCACCTGTATATACAAGGCCTGCCGATTTCAGGGGATGGAAAATTCCTGAAGTTTTGTTAAGTGGCGATCCCAAAAAAGTGGATGAATGGCGTTATGAAAAAGCGGTAGAAAGAACAAAACAAAGAAGGCCGGAAATGTTTGAAGATTAATTTTTTCGGTTTGAGAAAAGAGCCTCCTGTAGAAACAGGACGCTGTTGATTAGGACATTGCTTCCAGGCTGTTATGACAAGCCAAATGGAAGCGCTGTAAAATTTTTGAGGGAAAAAAAGTGCCCCGCCTAGAAAAGCAGGGCTTCACCCTTAACCATACGAAACCAAGTTCTTATTATCTTATGTAGAATCTTTCGATCAGTATTATTTCTGAAGGTCATTATAAAGGTAAGCAGCCATAAATTGCTGATAAGTTTTGTTTCGATGAAATGCTTTAAACCATCGATAAATATTTGGCAAAAAAAGCGGGAAATAAAGGGCTGGCGCGGCCTTAGGACTGTTTAAGATAAGTTTCAATTTCGCCAATGGCAAACAGGCATTTTTTTTCTATGAAGGAAAAGTCTGCAGCAAAATGATCATCTTTCCCTGCCCTTGCATTTTTTTCTATCCTGTCGAGAAGCGGTATCAATTCATCGGCCAGGCCAACATAGCCAACTGTAGATTTCATGCTGTGTGCAATATTTCCGGCGGCAGGAAAATCCTTTTCAAGCAATGCCTTCTTTAAGGTTTCCAGTTCTTCGGGAACCTGTATAACAAACTGCTTCAGAATCTGGTTCTCAAAAGCATGATCTCTGCCGGAGAGTTCGTGCAGGTAATTAAGGTTCAGATGCCTGAAAACAGGTGCAGGAGGATCGGAAGGCTGTTGTGCATGGCGAGCAATAATATTATATAAAACTGTTTCCTTGATAGGTTTTGAAACATAGTCGTTCATACCCATCTGAAGGCATTTTTCCTTTTCCCCCATCATGGCATGCGCCGTCATGGCAATAATGGGAATATCATTTTTCAATTCATTACGGATAATTGCTGTTGCCGTATATCCATCCATCACAGGCATTTGAATATCCATTAAAATGATTGAGTATTTATCTTTTTTTAATTCTTCAATAGCCTTAGCACCATTTTCAACAATCTTACAGTCAATGGCCCAACTCTTCATCAAATGCTCGATCAGTTGCTGGTTCATTAGATTGTCCTCGGCTATCAGTGCCTTTATTTTTTGCAATGATACTGGTTCCGATTCGGCCGCCATTGCCTCCTGGTATAATTTATCAATATCAGGAACTTTGTAGTTCAGCTCTATCATGAATTCGGTACCTTTTCCCGGTTCACTTTTCAAGCCAATCTTTC
Source organism: Bacteroidota bacterium (assembly GCA_023429985.1). Classification (GTDB taxonomy): domain Bacteria; phylum Bacteroidota; class Bacteroidia; order Chitinophagales; family Chitinophagaceae; genus Flavisolibacter. The sequence goes on from JAEZCV010000034.1 coordinate 7,272, forward strand.
CCTGCTGTAGATCCACAAGTTGTTTAACAATTGCAAGACCAAGACCTGTACCACCAAACCTTCGCGTGGTAGCTGCTTCTGCCTGCTGGAACCGTTCAAATATGGCAGCCTGTTTTTCGGGTGCTATACCAATTCCGGTATCACTAACGGAAATGCATATCCTAACGTCATCATTTTTGGCTTTCAGTAAATTCACGCGAACGGTTATCATTCCCTGCTCGGTAAATTTTACGGAATTGCTTACAAGGTTAACCAGTATCTGGGTAAGGCGTACGGCATCACCTTGAAGTATATCAGGTACATCATTATCTATGTTCACTTTAAAATCAAGATCCTTTTCCGTCATTTTTTCTGTAAACATGGCACCCACCGAACCAATCAGGCTTTGCAGGCTGAACCTGATCTCTTCAAGTTGCATCATTCCCGCCTCTATTTTCGACAGGTCGAGGATGTCGTTAACAAGAGCGAGCAGGTTTTCCCCTGCAGAATGTATGTTTTGAACGTATTCTCTTTGCTGATCGTTGAGTTGTGTGCGCCGCAGGATGTTGGTGAAACCAAGGATAGAATTCATGGGGGTCCTGATCTCGTGGCTCATATTGGCGAGGAATTGCTCCTTCATATCGGCCACTTCGCGGTTTCTTTTATCCGACTCGTTCAAAAGCCTGATGATCTTTTGCTGCTGCCTGCCCTGGTTCAAAACATACCAGAATGCCAGCACCACGGCAAACAAAGCTATTATGGTAACAATTACACCCCAAAGCCTGGCATTACTGCCCGTGGTTTCATAAGAAGCGGTTATTCCTGCAAGCCTTGCCTGCCGGATGCTATCGAGCTGATTTATACTTGAAATAATACTATCGCGGATAAGCTGACCTTTATTTGAGCTGATGATTTCTTCGGCTGCTATTTTGCCTTCGGAAAAAAATGCGGTTACAATGGAGCGGCTGAACCTTGTTTTAGTGACCATCAGCCGCCTGAGGCCTTCAACAAGTTTCTCCGGCACCTGCCTGGTAAACCTTTGGTCGAGAAATCCCAGGCTGGTATCAATGCTATTGATCTTTAATTCGATATTAGTAAGAAGCTCATCATTTTCTGTGATCACCGCGCCCCGGATGTCGCTTTCAACGATTAGGATATCAGTTTCGAGCTTCCGAAGTTCGTTTTGAACACTGAGGTGCTGAAGCAGGTTTTTATTGCCCTGTATCAGGCGGTTGATATTGTAGCCTGAAACAACCTGAAGAAAAACTATAAAAAGTACTCCCAGCAGGAATAACCATAAAACCCAGTATCTATATTCCGGTTTGAGCATTTATATGCTACCGAAGTTAGAAAAAAAGAGGTTGTTTAAGAATGTTTTGTGTTGATAATGTTTCTTTTAGCAAACCTGAACACACCAATTATTGAAATTAAAATAAGAAGGGAAGAAGGAACCAGCACCGCGGCCCTCTTCAAACTAAACATTTCGGTAAAGAAATAATGCGATCCAAGGATCAGGAGGGAAATGAAGAATATGAAAATCAAAAATTTTTTCATAAAAAAAAGAAGGAGGCTGCGGGAACAGCCTCCCTAGTTAGTTTGTTATGGCAGCAATTCGAATCAATCGTTTTGGTTGCGACCGTCAGAGAATAGCGAGGTTAAAGCGATTAAGTATTAACCTGGCACAAAAATAAGCCCCCTGAAGGGGCTGTGTTAGTGTCTTTAGTTTAAACTAGACCATGCCTCGATGAAAATCAAAAAAATTACGTTGAAATTTAAAGCAGGTTCAAACGCTTACTAAGGTTAGATTTATGGGTATCCGCCACCGGGATACTGGTTTTACCAATGCTGATGGTGCCCTCCTGTATATAATCTATCTTATTGATTGCCACGATATAACTGCGGTGTACACGCAGGAACTTCGTTGTAGGGAGCTTTTCTTCAATACTTTTTAAAGTAGCGTGAACCACATGAAATTTCTGGGAAGTATGCACTTTTACATAATCGCCCATAGCCTCCAGGAAAAGAATATCATCTATACTGATCCTTTTTAATATGCCATTATCTTTTACAAATACAAAACCCTGCTCTTCTACCTTTACTTCCTCTTTATTACTTTCTATGGTTTCCAGGGCACGGTCAATTGCCTGTTTGAACCTTGGCTGGGCAATGGGCTTTACAAGGTAATCTACAACGTTCAATTCAAAGGCCTCTGCAGCATAATCGGTTTTAGATGTTGTGAAAATAATAAGAGGGCGTTTATTTCCCAGTTTCCTCGTCAGTTCAATCCCCGACATACCGGGCATTTCAATATCCAGCAATACAAGATCAATGGGCAGGGAATTCAATGCGTCCAGTGCCTCTGCTGCATCGCTGCACTCTTTTACAAGTTCCAGGGAAGGGTTCTGAGCAATTAACTGCGTCAGGGCCATGCGGGCCATCTTGTTATCATCTACCAGAATACATTTCATAGTCAGAGTTCTCTTTATTTCCAAAAAGAAAATACTATATAATCATGCCAGCTATGGCATATTCAGCCAAATTTAAGTTCATAATCAATAGAATGTCAATCATTTCCAATAAATCCTTAACCGCACATCCTTCTCCTCAAGGTCAATTGGAATTGTATAACCCTTACCCATAAACGTGTCATTTACCACAAAAGCAAAGTGCCCGGCCTCCGTTCCATTTATTTCGGCACGAACCGGCGTTGCCGCAGAGGAGGGCAGGAAGAGAAATAACTTCCTCTTTTTCATTTTTACAGCATTCTTCACGGATATCAATATTTCTGTTTCATTTTTATCCGGTAGTGCCGAAAAAGCAAGCAGTTCGAATTTGTTTTCCGATAATGTATTTTTCGAATGTCCATCATCGTTAAACCACCGATAGGTTGATGAACGTTCCGAAGGAACATACACTACCAATAGGGAATCGGCAGAATAAAATGAAGTATTTGCGGGCGGGGAAAATGCGTAAGAAAGCGGGATAAAACTTCCTTCCCTAGCCAGCAAAGGAAATGTTTCCAGCGAAACCGAATCTACATACCATTTCTTTCCTTCCAGCGTTTTACCATTCAGCAAATGATACCATCTTCCTGCAGGCAAATAATATTTACGCAACTTCTCCTGCTTTTGTAAAACGGGTGCAACAAGTAAATTCTCTCCCCACATGTACTGGTCTTCCAGTTTTGAGGCCACTGTATCATTATCGAAATGATAATACATAGGAGCCATCAAAGGCTCCGCATGAGCAGCCTGCAGGTAGCTAAGGTTATAATTGTAAGATAGAAAATGATAACGCATTTTTATAGCTGCCGCTGCTGCTTCGCGATATTTTCCATCCATTAGTGCTGCTTCACTTGGAAAACTAAATGCCAGGGTATCCACCTCATAAAGTGCGGTACCATGAGGCCGGAAAATAGGAGTAAAAGCTGCGAACTGCAGCCATCTTACATATAGCTCCTGGTCGCCATCGCCACCTGCAAAACCGCCGGCATCGCTGTGCACATAGGGCACGCCACTCATAGCCATTCCCAATAACAAAGGCAGTTGCGACCGGTAACCACTCCAGCTCCTGCTTACATCTCCCGTCCAGGGAAAAATTGAAAAGCGCTGGCTTCCTGCAAAACCACTGCGGTTCAGGCTGAATAATCTTTTGCTGGGATAATATTTTTCAAAATTCTCATACAGCATTTTCGTCCAGGCATGACCGTAAAGATTATGTACTTCACCGGCCGCAAATAATCGTTTATGACCAAAATCGGAAAGATCGTGGTACATATCTTCCGGATGCTTTTCGGGTTCGCCCAGGTCTCCCCACCAGGCCTCAACGCCTATGTTCATTTGCTTTTTATAAAAATTCCAAAACCAGTTTCGGGCATCCTTACGAAAAATATCTATCAATCCTCCTTTACCAAAATAGAAATCCTGCAGATAATAGGGCTTATTTAAACTGTCGGTTGCCAGGTAAGGAAGTGAGGATTTGTAATTAGAAGATCTTTCAACAAAAAAAGGTTCCGTAACCAAAATGGACTGCACGCCTTTGTTCTTATAATTTTTGATCATCGCTGGCGGGTTTGGCCATTTCTTCCTGTTCACCCATTCAAGATTGCCCATGGTATTTTTGATGCTGTCGCCAAACCAGAAAAGATCATAAATGATAGCATCAACAGGAATATGGTACTGCTGCATTTTGTTATAAATGGAATTAACCTGTGCTTCACTGGTATATCCAAAGCGGCTCATTAAATTTCCCATAGCCCATCGGGGAGGAAGGGGCTGTGTTCCGGTAAGTGTGTGGTAAGATTTTAAAATTTCCCTGGCATTCCCGAAAATCACATATACATTCAGCTCGCCCGATGAAGCACCATATTGCAGAAGGTTTGCATTCTTTTTCCCAATATCAAGATAGCTTTTGGAAGGATTATCGAAAAATAAACCATAGCCCAATGATGAAGTAATAAAGGGAACGGAATAATTGAGATTGTCGGCGCCTTCGCTATAGCCATACCAGGGATTGTTATACAGGTTTAATTTAAATCCCCTGCGGTCAAGTGAAATAGCTCTTTCACCAGCACCGTAAATCTTTTCATTTTGTTGAAGTGGAAAATGAAAACCCCTGAAACCATCCTCAGAAAAATATGAAGAAATGATCTTTTTATTATTGATGATCACCGATGCATCCTGAACTTCTATGCTTCCATTCTTTAAAAAATCAAATGGTTGCTTTATAACTGCATCGCTTAATAACTCGTAATGCTTATACCCGGCAGGAAGGAAAATGATTTTATAAATATTGGAGTCATATTGATAAATATGGTAAGAACCTCCCTTCACTGAAAAGGACATAGGTTGCTGGCCCTGAACTTTAAAAGTGCAAATCAGGGCAAGGATGCATGTAAGTAATTTTGGCATAATTCAAATATCGTTAAACCTTTAAAATAGCAGCGGGAAGGATTTTTATTGATAGCTTTAATTTATGAATCAAAGTCTAAAGGTGAGTGGTCGCCTGGTTGATATATTTAGCAAAGAGATCTACCCTGCTACAATAATTGTTGAAGATGACAGGATCGTAAGAATTGAAAGGATAGAAGCCGCGGATGAGGGTCTCCCCTATTTAATACCGGGTTTAATTGATGCACATATTCATATAGAAAGTTCCATGCTTGTTCCTTCGGAATTTGCAAGGCTGGCCGTTGTACATGGAACCGTAGCCACCGTAAGCGATCCACATGAAATTGCCAATGTTTGCGGGGTTGAAGGTGTTGAATTCATGATTGAAAATGGAAAAACGGTACCGTTTAAATTCTATTTCGGGGCACCCAGTTGTGTTCCTGCCACCAGCTTCGAAACTGCAGGTGCAGTAATCAATTCAGATGATATTGAAAGAATGTTGATGCGAGATGACATACTATACCTGAGCGAAATGATGAACTTTCCTGGTGTACTGAATAATGATCCTGAGGTAATGAAGAAAATTAAAGCTGCTAAAAAATACAACAAACCTGTTGACGGCCATGCGCCGGGGTTAAGAGGAAGCAATGCAAAAAAATATATTGATGCAGGCATATCTACCGATCATGAATGTTTTACAAAAGAAGAAGCCCTTGAAAAACTTCAGTATGGCATGAAGATCATCATAAGGGAAGGAAGTGCAGCTAAAAACTTTGATGCCCTTGCAGATCTCTTACACGAACACTGGGAACACATGATGTTTTGCAGTGACGATAAACATCCCGACAGCTTAGTGGCAGACCACATAAATGCTTTATGCGCACGCAGTGTAGCCCGCGGGATTGACGTTTTTAAAGTGCTTATTGCTGCCTGTAAAAACCCTGTTGAACATTATAAATTAAAATGCGGATTGCTAAGAGTAAACGACTTTGCCGATTTTGTTTTGGTGAAAGACCTTAAAAATTTTGAAGTGCTGGCAACTTATATTAGTGGAAAAAAAGTTGCTGAAAATGGAAAATCGTTTATAGCACCCTTAAAATCCAAACAGCTTGTAAATAATTTTAACTGCAAGGAAAAAATACCGGCAGATTTTCAATTTAAGATCAATTCATCCAGTCAAACATTAGCGGTGATTGAAGTGCTGGACGGCCAGCTGATCACCAATAAAATTGAACTTGAAATACCAAAGAATGACGGATGCTATCAAAGCGATCCGGAAAATGATGTACTGAAAATAGTAGTAGTGAACCGTTACCAGGATGCGCCCATTGCAAAAGGCTTTATCAAAGGATTTGGATTAAAATCCGGGGCCATAGCATCTTCTGTTGCACACGATTCGCACAATATTGTAGCTGTTGGAACAGATGATGAAAGCATTTGCATTGCCGTGAACCGGGTGATTAAAGAAAAAGGAGGAGTAAGCTGGAAAGACCGGGAAAATGAAATGGTACTGCCATTACCTGTGGCAGGCCTCATGAGTACGGGTGATGGCTATGAAATTGCGGAAAAATACAAGGCAATTGACAAGGCGGCAAAATCATCCGGATCAAGGCTGGCCTCACCATTTATGTCCTTATCTTTTATGGCTTTACTGGTAATTCCTCACCTCAAGCTCAGTGATCTTGGGATGTTCGATGGCGACAGTTTTAAAATCATCAGCCAGCCCTGAGAGGATTGGCTGATGATAGTTTTTGGAAGAATCAATGCTGACCGCAAATGCAGTTGATGCTTTTCTGTTCGGTATGGGTATCGGCAGGCCAGCTGAACGACCCCGCGTTTTTAAGATTCTCCCAGTAAAATGGTTGTCTTGGATTGTTATAATTTCCAATTTCATTCATAGTAGCTGCATCGTACAATCTTCCATTGATCATGGTATAACTGATGCTTTCGGTATTGCGGATATTAACCAGTGGATTTTGATCCATGATAATCATGTCGGCAAGTTTCCCGGGCTCAATGGAACCAATGTATTTATCAAAACCCAATGATTGTGCAGGATTAATAGTAGCTGTTTTTAAAGCCTCTAAATTTGTCATGCCACCCTGCTGCATCATCCATATCTCCCAATGTGCACCAAGGCCCTGTAATTGTCCATGCGCTCCCATATTTATCTTCACACCAACATCATTCAATTTCTTTAAATGTTTTGAAACCAGGATATGGCCATTCACATATTCTTCTTCCGGAAGCATGATCCTGTGGCGGCTCCTGGAATCAATTTCATTTCTGGGTGTAAATCGAAGCAGCCTTTCTTTTTCCCACACATTGGTATGCTGGTACCAGTAAAATTCACCGCTTACACTTCCATAGCTTACAATCAATGTAGGGGTATAAGCTGTTCCGGAATTTTTCCAAAGCTGGATCACATCATCATATAAAGTTGCAACAGGCATGTTATGCTCAATGGTGGTATGCCCGTCGAGTATCATGCTTAGGTTATGAAAAAAGAAAGATCCACCTTCGGGCACCACCTGCATTTTCAATTCTCTTGCTGCCTGAATTACCATTTGTCTCTGGTCGCGGCGCGGCTGGTTATAACTTTTTACCGAAAATGCACCAAAAGCCTTTGTTCTTCTTAAAGCGCTTCGCGCATCTTCAATATTATTAATTACTGCCTTAAAATCGCCATCCGCACCATAAAGAATGGTTCCGGTAGAAAAAACACGGGGACCAACCATTTGTCCTGTTTTCACCAATTCGCTTTGAGCAAACACCATTTCGCTGTTGGCGGAAGGATCGTGCATGGTGGTAACGCCGTAGGCAAGGTTGGCATAATAGGCCCAGTGTTTTTGTGGTGTGATGCCGCTTCTGAAATGATTACCATGTGCATGTGCATCAATAAAGCCGGGCATGATGGTTTTTCCATTCATGTCCATCACTTTAGCATTTGCAGGAACGGAAACCTCATCCCTTCTTCCTACAGCAATAATAATGTTGTTCGCAACAACTACAGTTCCATTCTCAATCACTTCATCACCTTTCATGGTAATGATCCTTGCATTAGTAAATGCGATAATTCCCTGTGGCTTATCGGCTTTTGCCCTGAGGCCAACAGCAATTCCTTTTTCGGGAATTACAAAAGCACTGTCGGGCCTTCCTGCAACAAATTCAAAACGATCTTCTATGTTGATAGTGAAATACTGATCGCCCAAAGAGTAATGCAGGCGCTTTCCATCTTCATTCCAGTGAAGATTCAAACCCGCATCGCGTGAAACTTTTTTTACAGGAAAATCGGTGGTAGTACTTCCCAGGTTAATGGTTTTTCCTGTGGCAGGAAAGGTTGCTATATAAACATTGTGCAGGTCAATAAAAGCCACCCAGGTTTCATCGGGCGATAAAACAAACTGGCTTCCATAAGTTGATTTAAGATGAATGCGTTCATCAGTTCCATCTAACCGGCTGCTTGCAAAGTTCCTGTTGGTGCCACCGCCCAACTGGTAGTAGATCCTGTCGCCGGTTTTGTTGAATTTAGGCTGATCGCCCCTGTTAGTAACGAATTGTTCTTCGCCACCATTTGCATTCATCATATAAATGCCAGGTTTGGAAGTGAATGCCGGGCCCAGTGCATCGCTGCTGTTTTCTTTACGAAAAACAATTGTTCTTCCATCCTGTGAAAAGGAAGGCATCCTGTAAATTCCTTTGTTTTTGGTAATCCTGACTGGTTTTGCATTTCTTCGGTATTCCATTTTCCAGATAGCACCTGAATTCAAATCGTTCCATGATGTAAAAACCAGGTAGCGGCCATCAGATGAAAATGATGGCTCAAATTCAAAATCATTTCCGTTTGTCAGGCGTTCTGCTTTTCCGCCTGGTAAATCTTTTTTCCACAAATATCCAAGTGCACTGAAAACAATTGATTTTCCATCAGGTGCAGTTGTTACATGCCTGATCACATTCACATTAAATTCATCCTGGTTAATGTCCTGTTCAAATCTAACAACATCAGCAATTCGATGTTTTACTTCAGCGGTGAAAGGAATAACAGAGGAAGTATTGGGTTTGCTGATGTCGATACGATTTATTTTTCCATTGCTCCAGATGATAATGCTTTTATCATCGGGCATCCAGTCGAAACCGGTAAAGCTTCCAAAAACTGTCCATGCTTCCTGCTGGTCTTTTGAAAGATTTTCATACACCGGCCATTCTTCTCCGGTTTCAAGATTCCTTACATGCAACACCGTTTTGGTACGTATACGCCTGATGAAGGCAAGGTGCTTTCCATCGTTGGAAAGCTGCGGGCGGAAGGCACCACCCGGACCACCGGTAACATTCTCAATAATTCCTTTTTCCCTGTCAAACCTCCTGATGACGAAAATCTGGTTATTGGGATCTTTATTGTATTGAAAAAATCCACCGGGGTACATGTCTTCACTGAAAAAAACATAACGCCCATCGGGAGATACAACCGGCTCATTCACATCCTGCTGATCGTTTTTGCGAACCGTAAGCTGAAGGCCATTTCCACCACTGGTATGATACATCCAGATCTCACCTGCACCTAAAGAGCGCGTTGATGTAAAATGTTTTCTTGCAACAATATATTGCCCGTCGGGCGTCCATGCAGCATTATTCAATAAACGAAAAGTTTCTTTTGTTATCTGAACCGCATTCGATCCATCGCGGTTCATCACCCAGATATTATCACCACCTCCTGCATCGGACGTAAATAAAATTTTTGAACCATCAGGACTGTAGCGAGGCTGAACTTCAAAAGCAAGACCGGTTCTTAAAGCTTTTGCTTTTCCACCTGTAACGGGAATAGTGAAAATATCGCCAAGCAAATCAAATACAATTTCTTTTCCATCGGGAGAAACATCCAGGTTCATCCATGTTCCTTCGGAAACTGTAAATGAAACTTCTTTGTGCGGTCCGCCAGGGCTGGAAACATTCCATTTTGGTTTTTCCTGGGCGGTAACATGTAAAAAACAAAAGGCAATAATCAATAACAATAAGTTTCTTTTCTTCATATGGTTAAAATTATATGGAGGATTTGTGATGGTCATTAAATATATCAAAGATCAGGCTTCCTGCCCTATCCATACCGCGCCCCCGATACTATTCCTTGAAGCACCGGTTACGGTTGACAGCACGTTGTATTCCTGGCGCCAGCGCAAAACACCTATCAGGGCCATTACCAGTGCTTCTTTATAATTAACAATTGAGGGTTCCGGCACAACCACCGATATTTTTTTTGTTGAAAGCATTGCTGACAGGCGTTCAATTAAAAATTCATTCAATGCGCCGCCGCCCGTTGCCAAAAGTTTTTTCTCTTCGGGTTGAAGCTTTACAAGATCAACAGCATTCTTTATCTGCCATGCAATGTGTTCCACATAGGTACGCATTGCATCTTCAACGGTTAAACCGGAAGCCTGCACGATGGGAAATATTTCATCTGTTCCAAAACTGTTCGCTAAAGATTTGGGATAGGGCTTTGAATAATATTCAAGGCTGTTCAATTTCTGCAGCAATTCATTATTAATGTGGCCTGAAGCAGCCATCTTTCCTCCCTCATCAAATGATTTTCCTTTTGTTTCTGCCAGCAGGTTTAAAACACGGTTGGCAGGACAAACATCAAAAGCAATGTAATTCCCCGGAAGATTGAATGAAATGTTTGCTATTCCACCAATATTCAGAAACATATCGTACTGAGGAAACAAAAGTTGTTCTCCAATGGGAACAATAGGAGCGCCCTGCCCTCCAAAGGCAACATCCAGGGCGCGCAGGTCACTAACAACAGGTAGCCCGGTAACCGCAGCAATTGCCGAACCTTCACCCAGCTGGGCTGTCATTTTTTGTGCAGGTAAATGAAAACTTGTATGACCATGAGAGGCAATCAAACCAACCTTAAATTCTAACCCGTTAGTTTGAATAAAGCGGTTCACTTCATTACCAAGATAATGACCATATTCTGCATGCAGCAAAAGATAATCCCTTGCATTGAGGTTTATGGCCCCGGCAAGTTTATTTTTCCAGTGATCCGGATAACTGTAACAATCCGATGCAAGGATTTCATATTCCCATTTACCGGCATTCTCATTCAGTTCGGCAAGAACTATATCAAGTCCATCGAGAGAACTTCCGCTCATCAATCCAATTACTCTGTAAACCATGGCGATAAAAATACATACTCTGCAGGCATTGGAAAAAAATCATCATCCCAATTAAATTCCCGATGATGAAACCAGTTAATTGAAAGTATTTAGTTTTGATGCATGGTGATCAACTTAAGTAAAGAAAATTCGCTGATGAATAACTGGGTTTCCGAATTAAGGGATGTAAATGTGCAAACCGACAGGATGCGATTCAGGAGAAACCTGGAAAGGATTGGAGAAATTGCTGCCTATGAAATCAGCAAAAGGCTGCCTTATAAAGAGGTGGAAGTTCAAACACCCTTAGGAATTTCACCCTCTAATGTTTTAGAAGAACAGCCTGTGCTCACCACCATTTTGCGCGCCGGGCTGGCATTACATAATGGATTATTGAATTATTTCGACAAGGCCGACAATGCCTTTGTTTCTGCTTATAGAAAACATGCCAAGGATGGAAGTTTCGAGATCGCCCTGGAATACCTTTCCTGCCCCGAGATAGATAACCGTGTGCTGATCATTTCCGATCCTATGCTGGCCACAGGCGCCTCACTGGTAAAAACCATTCAATATTTAAAGGAAGAAGGAAGCCCTAAAGCCATTCATATAGTTACCGCCATAGCCTGTTCCATTGGTATTGAATATGTTGTAAGAGAAGTGCCGGAGGCAATAGTATGGTGCGGGGCTATTGATGAAGAACTTACAGCCAAGGGATATATTGTGCCCGGACTGGGAGATGCCGGCGACCTGGCTTATGGGGCTAAAATCCAGTCCTAGAAAGATTTTCTTTGACAGAAAAGCCAAACTTTGTAATTTCAGTTCCTAACTGTCGTTGAATGAGAAAGTTGATCTTTTCCTCCCTATTATTTTTCATATTAGGCCCTGCAAAAGCACAGGACCCTAATTTTTCCCAATTCTTTGCTTCTCCGCTCACATTGAATCCTGCTCTTACCGGTAAATTTGATGGCACATTCAGGGTGGCAGGAAATTACAGGAACCAGTGGCCTACCATTAATAATGCTTTTACCACAGCTACCATTTCTGTGGATGCGGGAATATTAAGAAATAAGATCCCTGTCAACGACCAGTTTGGCGTAGGTATCATGGCTTTTACGGATAAAAGCGGAAATGGGGTTTTGCAAAATAATTTTCTTGCCTTATCAACCGCTTACCATAAAGCGCTTGACGAAGATGGTTTTCACCAGATAGGACTTGGGTTTCAGGGTACCTATGTAAGTAAAACGCTGAACATTGCTTCGTTGAAATTCGAAAGCATGTTACGTGCTGATGGTTTTACAGGTTTGATGGATGAATCATTTTCCGGCTCGGAGATCAATCTTTCCTATTTCGATATGAACCTTGGCTTTTTATACAATGGAAGCAGCGACGGAAGCAATAATTTTTATTTCGGTGCCTCCATGTATCATATCAACAGGCCAAAAGAAACTTTCCAGGAAGGAAATTTTGTACTGGAACCGCGCCTTACCTTACAGGCCGGAGCCATGCTTCCTGTTGGTGAATTCAATGCGGTTCACTTTAGTGCCAATCATAGCCGTCAGGCCAATGCTACCAATACTTTGTTTGGTGGTGCCTACATGATCAATGTAAACCAGGACCAGGGAAGTCCAACCAATTTATACCTCGGCAGCTGGTACCGTTTTGGGGATGCCATCATTCCCTATGTTGGACTTGAATTTGGAGATTTTCATCTGGGAGCCAGCTATGATGTGAACACTTCCAGTTTAAAACCGGCATCGAACATGCGCGGTGGTGCTGAAATTTCCCTGATCTATATCAGGCGACCGGCGGAAGGAAAATTTTTAAATTGTCCTAAATTCTAAATTATTCATCCCGCAAGTGCGGGATTTTATTTTATTATCAGGGGAAGAAAGATCCAGCAGAAAAGGGTTACCAGGATGATGGAAATAATATTCATTACAAATCCTACACGCACCATATCATTTAATTTGATGAAGCCACTTGAAAATGCAATGGCATTTGGTGGAGTTCCCATGGGCAGCATGGAAGCACAGCTGGCGGCAAGTGTCATTGGAATTCCCAGCATTAAGGGATGCATGCCCGCAGCTTCGGCAAGGCTGCTTACCACAGGAGCAAAAACAATTACCTGTGCAACATTGCTCATTACTTCACTAACAAAAATAGAAATGGTAGCCACCATCAGGATCAAAACAAGGTGGTTATTTGAAAAACCGGCGAACCAGGATCCCAGTTGCTGAATAAGCCCTGCGTTTTCCAATGCCGATGCAAGAGCTATTCCGCCACCAAACAATAAAAGAATGCCCCAGGCCATGTTTTTTGTATCCTTCCATTCTAACAGTGCAATATTTTTCTTTCCGGAAGGAATGATAAATAGAGAAATGGCGCAGATAATGGCAATCATATTATCATCTAGTTGCAGACCGGTGAGTTGGTTAATAAATTGCCGTGATATCCATAAAAAAGCAATGATCAAAAAAACCAGCAATACCCTTTTTTCAGGGGTGGAAACAGGGCCTAAGGCTTTTACCTGGTCCTGAACGAGCAGTTTTGCATTTTCATCAGATTGAAGCCTGTTAGGATAAAGCCATTTCACCATTACTAAATAAAGGGTTCCCATTAACAATAAGGCAAGTGGTAAACACAACATCATCCAGTTAAAAAAGCTGATGTTATAATCATATTTTTTTGTGATGTATGCCACGTAAGCCACATTAGGCGGTGTACCAATAATAGTGGCTATACCTCCAAAGTTTGATGACAGTGCAATGGCTATCATTACCGAGGCGGAGAAGTTTCTAATGCCTTTATGGTTTTGATTGGCTTCGCGGAATACCTGTACTACAGACATAGCAATTGGCAACATCATCATGGTGGTTGCCGTATTACTCAGCCACATACTCAGTAAGCCTGTTGCGAGAATAAAACCAAGAATGATATGGTTGCCGCTGGTACCCGTGATCTTTATAATATTCAGGGCAATGCGCCGATGCAGGTGGCATTTTTCAATGGCCAGCGCCAGCATAAATCCGCCCAGGAACAGGTAAATAACAGGGTTGGAATAAGCAGTAGCGGTAACATTTATTGTTGCAATACCTGTAAGCGGAAAAACAACCAGGGGTAATAAGGCTACAACCGCCATGGGCATAGCTTCTGTAACCCATAAAGCGATCATTAAAGCAGCAACTGCAATTACTTTATTTCCGTTGGCTGAAACACCCAAGGGATTTATAAGATATAACCCCAATGCAAGAAGCAATGCTAACAGGGCAAGCAATTGTTTGGAAAGTTTTGGCTGCAAAAGAAATTTTTATCTAATATAATTATTTGATCTTCCCGCTCACGAACTTATTTCCTTTAATGAAAAAACGGTAAGGTAACAAAGCATCTTCGGCTGCATAAGCAACACCAATGCGGGGAGAAGTTCCAATTAATTCATCCTTAATTTTAAAACCATCATCTGCAATAAAAATTTTTTCACCATTCAGCCTGGTGCCGGTTTGGGATGTATGAAATCCAAAGGCCTTACCAACATTTCCCGGACCTCGTGTAAGCGTATGATCAAAATTTTTTTTACCGGTTCTTTCGAGCATAATGTCAATGCCATCAACAGGTTCTACTGCACGGATCAATATAGCATGAGGAACATCTTTAAGGTTGGTAACAATATTGAACATCTGGTGAATGCCATAACAGAGGTAAACATATGCACTGCCGCCTTCTTCAAACATGATGGTTGTGCGGGGAGTTTTTCCCTTGTAGGCATGAGAGGCTTTATCGGCACTTCCTGCATAGGCTTCGGTTTCCACAATCCTGCCAGATGTACACTTTCCATTAAAATTGGTGACAAGCATTTTGCCTAACAATTCTTTAGCAATATGCACTACATCCGGGTGCAGGTAAAAATCAGGCGAAAGTTTCTTCATGAGGCACTCATTCCGGGCTAATCTATTTGGAATATATTTACGCATCAAATCTACCATTTGCTGAAAGAAATCATCATAGCATTTCAATCTTATTTTGAAGCACATAACTTCATCAGGAAACATAACCTGTGGAAGTGGATACTGATTCCCGGGATCATTTACGCCCTGATGTTTATGGTGGGCATGTATTTTTTCTGGACTTCTTCCGACGATGCTGTGTCCTGGCTCAGCAAATGGATAGGTATTGAAGGATGGCTGCAAAAACAAAGGAATGAATTCCTGAGTTTTATTTTCGTGATGATCGGGCTGATGCTCCGAATCATTCTGGTGTTCTTTTATTTTTCTCTTTTTAAATATATTTTCCTCATCATTGGCTCGCCGGTGTTTGCTTACCTCAGCGAAAAAACATCAAGCATTATTGAAGGAAGGGATTATCCTTTCAGCTTTTCGCAAATGATGAAAGATGCATGGAGAGGCATAAAGCTGGCTGTACGAAATTCATTGTGGCAAACAGTGTATGTTTTTTCTTTGTTATTATTATCCCTCTTTCCATTATTTGGATGGATCACACCATTAATAGCCCTTTTTGTTGAATGCTATTACTATGGATTCAGCATGATGGATTACAGTTGCGAAAGAAATAAATTATCACCCGCAGCCAGTATAGATTTTATTGGAAGACATAAAGGTCTTGCCATAGGAAATGGTTTGATATTTTACTTAATGCATGCAGTGATTATTGTGGGCTGGATACTTGCTCCTTCCTATGCTGTTGTGGCGGCTACACTGAGTTTACACAGAATTAAAAAAATCTAATGTCTTCAACTGTTTATCTTGTTCCCACTGTTTTGATTGAAGGTAAAACCGATTGTCTTCCCTCCTATATTATTGATGCCGTTAAAGATGCGCAGGTGTTTTTTGTTGAGAATGAAAGAACAGCCAGGCGCTATCTTAAACTTTTATGGAAAGAAATGATTATTGATGATCACGAGTGGCACAACATGAAAGAAATAAATGTCGGCACCGAAAGATCTTTCAGAGAAAGCATTCGAAAAGGAAATAACATTGCTATTATCAGCGAAGCCGGTTGTCCGGGCATTGCCGATCCGGGCCAGCAACTGGTTGCTATAGCGCAGGAGATGGGTGCCAGGTTAAAGCCATTAGTGGGGCCTAACTCCATACTGCTTGCGCTGATGGCCAGTGGCATGAACGGTCAGCATTTTCAGTTTCACGGATACCTTCCGATTGAAAAAATAGAAAGGTCAAAAGCACTGTCAGCGCTTGAATCAGAATCCAGGCAAAAAAGGTGTACACAGATCTTTATTGAAACGCCTTACAGGAACAATCATGTAATGGAAACCATTATCAAACAATGCCATCCTTCTACAAAAATTTGTGTTGCTGCCGATCTTACCGGCGACACGGAATTTATAAAAACCATGACGGTGATGGAATGGAAGAAAAAATTACCAGAGCTGCATAAAAGACAGGTGATCTTTTTGATGGAAGCAGGGTAGTTGGAGTTTAGTAGAGGTTTAGCAGGTTTAGTTGTTTAGTCGTTTAGTCGTTTAGTGCAAGACAAGGAATACACTCCCGCTCTGTTTTCCGCTCTCACTCTGTTTCCCGCTCTGATTCTCCGCTCTGTCTTCCTACATTTGCCTGATGGAAATTATCCAGGCAAGTTATTTAATCAGCAGTCCTTCAGTAGAAAAATGCCCGGCACCGGACAGGCCTGAGTATGCATTTATTGGAAGAAGTAACGTTGGCAAGTCAAGCCTGATCAATATGCTTACCAATAAAAAAGAGCTGGCCAAAGTTTCCAAAACCCCTGGAAAAACACAAATGATCAACCATTTTTCCATTAAGTCAACGGGCTACAAAGAATGGTACCTGGTAGATCTTCCGGGTTATGGCTATGCCAAGCGATCCATGAAAATGAGGAAGAGCTTTGGAAAAATGATTGAAAACTATATCACAAAAAGAGAGAACCTTGCCTATTTATTTGTGTTGATTGACAGCCGTATTCCGCCACAGGAAATAGATATTGAATTTGTGAACCAGCTGGGTGAGTGGCAGGTGGCATTTGGACTGGTTTTTACCAAGACCGACAAAACCACCCAAAGAGAAACGGCCAAAAATGTACAAAGCTTTCTTTCGGTTCTGGCCCAAAGCTGGGAAGAACCACCCCCCTAT